>CAIUKU010000417.1 GCA_903899825.1 uncultured Bacteroidales bacterium
ATGTAAATATAATATTGTTGATTTTAATTTAAAATAACATTGTAATCTATTTTTATCATAACAAAGATTATAAAACTTCTACAAATAAAGGATTTGCATTTAAAATAAATTTATATATTTATGGCTAAAGCCCATTTTAGCTGTAAATTTTTCATACCCGACTTAAAAGTCGGAGCTAATAATTAGCCACGTCCTTTAGGTCGTGGTGAAAAATAATAAATATCAACATGGCTTTAGCCAAAATTATTTTATAATTTTTTCAACGCTATTTTAAATTACAACCTATTGTTTTTATGCATCTTCTAACTATTTTTTTTGTAAGCACAAAAAAATAAAAATCTTATAGAAATGCAATAAATAAAAAATATACTTTTGTACGCAATATTTCTCCAAACCATAGTAGTATGAAACCAGCTGATAATCAAGTAAATTTAAATTCAGATTTTATCATTTTACCGGATATTAATTTCAACAGGCAAAATGAAAAGATTCCTACCCGCATATTCTCAGACTATAAGGAAGCTGAAAAATTGATAGCACTTGAGATCGTTCAATTAATTAAGAAAAAAAAGAAGGAAAATAAACTGGCTGTGCTTGGACTGGCAACAGGCTCTACTCCGACTAAAATTTACAAAGAACTTGTAAGAATGCACAAGGAAGAAGGCTTGAGTTTCGAAAATGTTGTTAGCTTTAACCTTGATGAATATTATCCGATGCAGCCTGATGCATTGCAAAGTTATGTAAGATTTATGAGAGAGCATCTTTTTGATCACATAGATATTAAACCTGAGAATGTGCATATTCCGGATGGTTGTATTCCCAAAAACAAAATACTTGAATATTGCCGGGATTATGAAGCCAAGATTGAATCATTCGGAGGTATTGATTTGCAGATATTGGGTATCGGCAGAAATGGACATATCGGCTTTAATGAGCCCGGTTCTGCCATTGACTCACCTACCAGGTCAATAACCCTGGCATATACTACTTTAAAAGATGCTGCCAGTGATTTTTATGGAGAAAACAATGTACCTCAAAGAGCTATAACAATTGGAGTTGCAACTATACTTAAAGCAAAAAGAATATTATTGTTAGCGTTGGGTGAAGGAAAATCAAAAATTATCAAGCAAGCCATTGAAGGAGAAGTAAGTAGTCTGATTCCAGCCTCTTTTTTGCAAATGCATACCAATACCATTGCCATTCTTGACAATGCTTCTTCTGCAGATTTAAAAAGAGTAGAAGCTCCCTGGTTGTTTGAAAGCTGCGACTGGACAAATGATAAACTGGTCAGAAAAGCGGTGTTGTGGTTGTGTCAGAAAGTTGAAAAACCTATTTTAAAACTTACAGAAAAGGATTATAATGAAAATGGTATGATAGATTTACTGGTGGAAGAAGAATCTGCAAGTAAAATCAACATAAAAATATTCAATGATTTACAACATACTATAACAGGTTGGCCGGGTGGAAAACCCGGTGCCGATGATACCAACCGTCCTGAAAGAGCCGATCCCTATCCCAAAAGAGTATTGATATTTAGTCCTCATCCGGATGATGATGTCATTTCGATGGGTGGAACATTTATGCGGTTGGTAGATCAGGGGCATGAAGTATATACTGCATATCAAACTTCGGGTTGTATTGCTGTTCATGATGATGATGTGTTAAGATATCTAGATTTTGTTAAGGATTTTGGGTATGAATATGATATTAATAAAAAATTCTTGGATGATTTTTACAAAAATATCAAAGAGTCGCTGCATCACAAAACACCCGGAGATACTGACACTAAAGAAGTACAATTGATGAAAACGATTGTAAGAAGGGGAGAAGCTAAAGCAGCCTGTAGATTTGTAGGTGTGAAACCCGAAAATGTTTTTTTCCTTGACATGCCCTTTTATGACACCGGTGCTGTTGTTAAAAAAGAATTGAGTGAAAAAGACGTTGAAATAATAGTTGAATTACTGAAAAAATTAAAACCTCATCAGATCTATGCAGCCGGAGATCTCTCTGATCCACATGGAACTCACCGTGTCTGTCAGGATGCTATTTTTAAAGCTGTTCAGCGATTAAAAAATGAGACATGGATAAAAGATTGTTACATATGGCTATACAGAGGTGCCTGGCAGGAATGGAATATTGCTGATGTGGATATGGCCGTACCATTAAGCCCAGATGAACTTTCCAAAAAAAGAAAAGCTATTTTTAAACATCAGTCTCAAAAAGACAAAGCATTATTCCCCGGTTTTGACGACAGAGAATTCTGGCAAAGGGCAGAAGAAAGAAACCGTAAAACGGCTTTATTGTATAATCAGCTGGGTATGGCTGAATATGAAGCGTTTGAAGCTTTTGTACGCTATAAAAGCTTTTAACCTTGTTTGAAAACAATGAAGTTCAGTTTAATAGTTAAAACTCATTAAACTCAATTTTCTGAAATATCTTACGGCTACAAAAACAATATTTCCTGATATTTGTATTCCATCAGATTAATCATTGAAATATAATTATCACAAAAAATCAGTATTAAATTATCTGATTGTTTTCGCAATTTTAGTGTTATAATTTTGATTTTAAGGCATTTGTTTTCAATTTCAGTAAACTTAGTCTAATTCAAAAATTTTTGAAATAAAAATTTTACATCCATTATTAGAATTTTTTTCAATTAAAACGATGTCAGTTTTTTAGTA
>CAIUKU010000418.1 GCA_903899825.1 uncultured Bacteroidales bacterium
CAAATTCTGAGCTTAATAAAAAAAGTATTATCTTTGCACTCCAATTTGCGGATGTGGCGTAATTGGTAGCCGCGCCAGACTTAGGATCTGGTGTCTTGCGACGTGGGGGTTCGAGTCCCTTCATCCGCACAAAAAGCCCGGGAAACCGGGCTTTTTGCTTTTCAGAAGTTTATGAAATCAGGCAAATTATTAAAGAATCCTTCAGATATTGCTTATCCCTGCCAACAGGCAGACTGGGCTGTTTTTAAATCAAAAAAAGTGATTAACGATTATCGAATTTAGAAGAAAAATTGAAAATAATCTCTAAACTAACACTTTTACTTTAACCTTTATCCTTTTTACTTTAACCTTTACTGATTAAAAACGAATTGCAATATATTTGCTCCCATTCGTAATGCTTTGGTACGTGTTGCTTCTGAATCTTTATGAACATCCTGGTCTTCCCAGCCATCGCCTAGATCGCAATCGTAGCTGTAAAAACAAACCAGTCTTCCATTGTAAAAAAGACCAAATCCCTGGGGTCTTTTGCCATCGTGCTCATGAATTTTTGGCAATCCATTCGGAAAATCATATTTCTGATGAAAAATTGGATGACTGAATGGTAATTCTATAAATTCCAAATCAGGAAATACTTTTTTCATTTGTGGACGTATAAACTTATCCAATCCATAATTATCATCAATATGCAAAAAGCCACCCCCTTTCAGATAATTTCTTAAATTTTCCACTTCTCTGTCAGAAAAAACCACATTGCCATGACCGGTCATATGGATAAACGGGTAGTTGAACAATTCTGTACTCCCAACATCCACAGTGGCATAATCCGGATTAAGATTGGTACCTATATTGAGATTGGCAAATTGAATAAGGTTTGTCAAAGAAGTAGGATTGGCATACCAATCACCTCCCCCATTGTATTTTAACAATGCGATCTGATACGTTGGTGGAGTAAACGAGCTAAATGCTGATATTATTAATACATATAAAAAACATCTTTTTATCATGATTCATTCAATAGATTAATGGTGTGGCAGGCAATAATACCTGCGGTTTCAGTGCGTAAACGTGAATTTCCCAGACTTATGGCCAGGAAATTATTTTCAATCGATTTTTTTATTTCAGTGATACTAAAATCACCTTCAGGTCCAATTAAAATCAATGCATTTTCATTTTTTTTATAGCATGATTGTAAGGATAATTTTTCATCATCTTCGCAATGAGCAATGTATTTATTGCCTTCAAAAAAAGACTGAATGAACTGATTAAACTTAACGGCTTCATTCAGAACAGGATGATAAGCTTTTAAAGATTGCTTTAATGCAGCAGTGATTATTTTTTGTAATCGTTCTGGTTTTATAATATTTCTTTCGGAATGTTCACAGTAAATAGGTGTTATTTCATCAATACCTATTTCAGTAGCTTTTTCCAAAAACCATTCAAAACGGTCAATATTTTTAGTTGGAGCAATGGCAATGTGTAAATAAAAATTCTTTTTGCCGAAATCAGGTATTGTTTCAATAACTTCAGCAATACATTCCTTTGGATCAGCACTCAATAATTGAGCCTTGTATAGATTTCCCCTGCCATCGGTCATATAAATCTGACTGCCTTCTTTCAAACGCAAAACCCTTACACAATGTGTGGATTCTTCTTTATCAAGTTTATACGTATCAGAAATAATGTCTGGTGTATAGAATAATTGCATACTACAAATCTACATAAAATTTTAAAATATTTGCAAAGGTAGGCGAAAAATTATCAGGGTTTTGTATTTGTAAAAATGAAAATCTATTAAATTTTAAAAGCATTAGAAAATTTATCCTACTTTTGTCAAAACAATCATTCAAAAGCTGTGCCACAAACTGATCTATTACTTATTACACCTCCTTTTATACAGTTGAATACTCCCTATCCGGCAACTGCCTGCCTGAAAGGTTTTTTGCAGTCAAAAGGATTTAAGGTAGCTCAACTCGATCTAAGTATTGCCTGCATTTTGGAAATGCTTTCTGCAAAAGAACTGCAAGTGATGTTTGATTTTGCGAAAGAGGCTCAATGTTCTGCCAATACAAAAAAAATAATACAGTGTAAAGATCAATACATCCGTAATATTGATGCAGTCATATCCTTTTTACAGGGTAAAGACACTACTTTTGCCTATTCAATCAATAATGCATGTTTGCCGGAAGCAAAAAGATTCAACATCCAGCAAGATTTAGAATGGCATTTCGGAACAGGTAGTATACAGGATAAAGCCAGATTTCTGGCCACTTTATTTATTGAGGATATTGGCGATTTTATTACAGAATGTATAGATTGCCGCTTTGGATTCAGTCGCTATGCTGAACAAATCGGATTAAATGCTATAAGTTATCAGACGATAATTGAAGAACTGAAAACAGAAACACCTATTACCAACATAATGTATGAGCTCCTGAATCAATCCATCAAAAGATACAATCCAAAAGTGATAGGTTTCACCATTCCTTTTCCCGGGAATCTTTTAATGGCACTTAAATCAGCAGCATTTATCAAACAAAACCATACTCATATTCCAATAGTTATAGGTGGTGGTTTTGTCAATACCGAATTACGACAACTCAAAGAAACAAGACTGTTTGAATTGGTTGATTATGTTTGTCTGGACGATGGTGAACTTCCACTCTTGAAATTACTAAACCATATTATAAAAGGGGAGAATGATTTATCGCGAACTTTTATATTGAAGCAAGGTGAAGTTTGCTTTATCAATACTGCTGTTGAAAAGGATTTTGCCCACAATGATTGCGGAACGCCCGATTATGATGGTTTACCTTTACAAGATTATATATCAGTAAGCGAAACCACCAATCCTATGCACAATTTATGGAGCAATGGCCGCTGGAATAAAATGGCACTGGCACATGGTTGTTACTGGCACCGTTGTTCATTTTGTGATGTTTCATTGGATTACATAAAACGATACAGCACTGCTGATGCAATAGTTTTGTGCGACAGCATAGAGGCGATTATCAAACAAACCGGACAGCGGGGATTTCATTTTGTTGATGAAGCTGCCTCTCCTGCTGTATTGAGAAAATTAGCGGAAGAAATCATTCGTCGCCAACTTAGCCTGAGTTGGTGGACAAATATTCGCTTTGAAACGGCATTTACTCCGGAACTGGCTGTATTGCTGGCTAAATCTGGCTGTATTGCAGTTTCTGGTGGGCTGGAAGTTGCATCTGACCGTTTGCTTGAAAAAATGGAGAAAGGAGTAAGCATAATGCAAGTAGCAAAAGTAACATCTGCTTTTCAAAACGCCGGCATCATGATACATGCTTACCTGATGTATGGTTTTCCTACACAAACAGCACAGGAAACAATAGATTCTCTGGAAATTGTACGACAGTTATTTAGTCATCAATTGATACAAAGTGCTTTCTGGCATCTTTTTGCAATGACGGTTCACAGTCCTGTTGGAATGAATCCTGAAAAATATGGTGTAGAACGCATTCCTCATCCTGAAAATGCTTTTGCAGAAAACGGCTGTCATCATATTGATAAAACAGGCTGTCATCATGAGAAATATGGATTGGGTTTGACCAAAGCATTGTATAACTATATGCACGACAATGGTTTTGATTATCCATTGCAGGATTGGTTTGATTTTAAAATTCCGCCAACTTCAATTGCACCAAATTATATTAAAAGATTTTTAAAGAAAAAGAAATAAAGAAAAATGAAACATACATAACAAATAAATTTTGACAGACAAGGGTTATAATGTGGAAATAATAGACAGAAGACCGAAGTCATGGTTATTGAGCAAAGTCGAAATAAAAAACAGAACGCTGATGACGCAGATTCCTAAAGGAATACACAGATAAAACGCCTGCCTGACGCCTGACGGCAGTCAGGGATTTAAAATCTGTGTTAATCAGCATTTCCCGAAACTTCGGGATCCGACATATCCGCGTTCAAAGTTTTTTTTACTTTCTTAATGTTTTGCAACATTTTTTAATACCTGAATTTAAATATACAAAAAAATATGAACAGATGAAGAAACAAAACATAAAACACAATACAAATCATACAGAAGCATCATCAATGGGATTGTGTCTGGTTTCAAATTTAATTACACTGGAAGGTAAAAAAGTAGGCTTTATGTACCGCGAAGAAATCCAGGAAGACGCTGAAGACGATAGTGGATGGAGATTTCTAGCAGGCACTGAAACCGAGGAATATGTAGCAGACGAAAAAAACAGTAAGGTATTTGAAGTGGAAACCATAGCCGATTTCGATCCTGCCATTTTACCGTATCTTCATTTACCAGAAGGAAGCGAATTGGAAAGAATTGAAGGTACAGATGATTTTCAGATTGTTGAAGAATAGTCATTTTTTCAATCATTAATTGTGAATTGAATTTGTTGTTATTCCGTTCATCATAGCGTTCTACTACGCTGCCAAAAGCTGATGGTATGAAATATATATCTCTATTACTTACCTTTTTACTATTCACATTTTCTGCAAATGCAGTCATACTTCAGGCTCGCATTCTTGACAGCAAAACACATATTCCGGTTTCATTTGCAAATGTATACCTGAATAAATATTCGGGTACCATCAGCGATATTGATGGGAAGTTTATCCTTAATATCAAAAATGATCATCTGAATGATACAATCTGGATTTCATGTATCGCATATTATCGAAAAGCAATTTTGTTGAAATACATGGATACAATTAACCCTATCAATATACTACTGGATCCTGTGGTTTATAGTTTAAATCCTGTTGAGATAATAGCTTCAGGCATTCCGGCATATGAGCTGTTAACAGATGCTTTTAAAAAAATTAAAACAAACTATCAAACGGAGAAACGTTTTTATAAAGCTTCGTACTACGAACAAATTAATAATTATGATCCGGTAAAAAAATGGCATACCCGGACAGTGAATAGTGCCCTTATTGTTGAAGACCCGGGTTATGATAGATTACATGCAAATTTACTGGACAATATTCTTGAAAATATTTATATTTTAGGAATTCAAAAGAACAGGGATAGTTTATTGAAAGTACCTACACCAGAAGGGAATTATTTAAAATGGATGCTTGAAAGAAATTTTTGCCGCTATAAAAGTAAATATTTCTCAGATCCCAAAAATTATAATTATAATTTAAAAACGAGCTATTATGACAGTACATTACAAACGTATATTATAGAAATAAAAATCTCTCCAAAAAATCCAAAAGAAGACGTAGTTTATGGTGAAGTATTTTTGAGTAGTGTTGATCATAAAATATTCAAAATTCATATCTTATACAAAGCTGAAGATTTCCCGATACCTGTTCAGAAAAATGATAAAGATTATTATATACATCTGAATTCAGATATTCTG
>CAIUKU010000419.1 GCA_903899825.1 uncultured Bacteroidales bacterium
ATATACTGGTTTTTGTAAGCAGCCTTTATTGGGTATCACAGAAAATAAAACGTCCTTATTTACATATCGTTAATTTCTCATTTGCAATCGCCTATTTCTGTCTTTTCTGGCTCAGAAAATTCATTTTAAAATCACAAACAGAATTCCTGATTGAATTCTTTATTTTCGGTACTCTTTTTTATCTGCTTTTCTATACGATAATAATAATTGCTTCTAACGATAAAGAGCAAGCTCTTCGCAAATGGATGCAAATGCTCTTAAGTTTTTTAAATTTACTATTCTTTGCCGGAACTACTTCGTTTATACTTATAAAATTTTATGATTTCAGCTATTTATGGATTTTTATACTGGGATTGCTTGTATTTAATTTACTTGCTGTTTATTTAATCAAAAAATATAAGCCTTCAACATGGCTGCTACCCTATCATTTTGTCAATATTCTTTTGGGTAGTATGGTCTTACCACTTATGTTCAAACAATACATCGCCTTGTTTTTTATTGCAGAACTCAGTATTTTTATGCTCATTTATGCCAATGATTTTAAAAACAGGATAGCTATATGGATTTCAATTTTTGCAATGGCTTTTTTAGTTGGTATTTACTTGTTTTCGTGGATGCTTTATTATCTTCCGGCACTTTTTAAAGAGAATTTTATTCCAGACAAAGCTTTGCTGTTGCATGGTGTAATAAGTAGTTTGGTTGTAGTGGTAACTTTATCAATCACCCATTGGTTTTTAAATAAATTAGAAATACCACTTTCAAAAAAATGGCTTACCAAAGCTGAATATAATCTTTTCATCAATTCTTTTTTGCTATTCTCACTTTTTACTACCATGGGATGGATAGGTTTTTCATTGTTATTCCTATTTACAGCAAGCGTGATGTTTACATCTGTAGGATGGTTTATCACAGGGAGTCTCTTCTTTATCCTCGTGATTAACTATTATGCCGGTATTCAGTCTGTATTTAAAAAGCCTGTACTTTATATGGCTTTTGCATTTGTCTTTTTATATCCTTTTATGGTACACTGGAACATGGCATTCCATCGTAAAAATCTGATTCTTTTTGGAGATTTGGATATGATTACTGCAATTCTTCATTATATTGCACTGGCGCTGTTAATTATAATGGGTATATTGTCCTTAAAGCGGATCCATATCAGGAATTCAAAAAATATGACATTCAAAGTAGGTGTACAGATTTTAAGCATTGTCTTTTTTCTTTTTCTGATTTGTGCTGAATATGACAACTTATCTATATTACTATCTTCTTATTTCAATAGCGATCCCGGCCTGTATGGAGTTGGAGATGAATTACTGACTTTCAACCAGCATTTACCATATTCTATTCTTATTTGGGTATTTTCAATTATTTTGTTCATCTGGTCAATTTTTCAAAATAACCGTATCATTAAAAGTATTTCAATTTTTATTTTTATAGCAGTGATTATAAAATTATTTGCTTATGATTTCGCAGCACTCAAGCCGGAAGGAATAAGTACTGTATTGATTGTTTTGGGACTTTTTCTGATTGGATTTGCATTTCTCTATCCACGTTTACTTAAAATAGAATCAAGATTGCTAGCTTCAAAACAAAATATTAAAATAAAGACACAGCAGGAAAAATTTGGTGTAATTTTTCAGAAAGATACACCTACTAATTTGAAATCCAATGATGAATTTGAAATTTAGAATTTCCAGGGCATAGACCTGATATGTGATTCATTTTTATCTCATTTTATTATAATAATAAACCTTTTAAATCATCTTTATGCAAACTTTTTTCTCAAAACTAAAAACATTATTTAAAGACCTTATAAAATTTTTTAATGACAATTATCTCTTAAAGGTATTTAGCATACGTATGCTCATTTTGATGGGTAGTGGTGCTATTGTTCTTTTTATACTAAGAAACAATGATGATCTGAAATTCAAAGTACAGCATGCTCAGTTTGTGTACGATTTTTATAAAATCATAATGTATTCAAGCTATTATTTTTTAAAGACCATCGGATATGATGCTTACATTTTCTATTCTGAAACTATATATAAATATGGTGTTTATGCCATAGGGATTGAAGGTTCCGGTTCAGTATTTATGGGTATCAGTTGTTTAGGGATGTCATTAATGGGTGGTTTTGCCGCATTAATAGTTTCGTTTCCGGGAAAATTGAAACATAAATTATGGTTTATCCCATGTGGACTTATTGTTATACAGCTCCTTAACATATTACGTATGAGTACACTTGCTGTATTAATTCATAAAGGATTTAAACATACATTTAATGATTATAACTTATTGGGGATCTTAAAATTCAACCACCATGACCTTTTCAATTTTTTTATCTACATCGTTATTTTTGGAATGTTTGTATTTTATGTAAATAAATTTGGGGTAAAAAAATACCAGGAAAAAACTTAAACATTTTAAAGGGAAATAAATAATTAAAGGGATTTACAATAAAATTGTACATCCCTTTTTAGTTTCCAAGCATTTCTTTCACCGTTTTAACAATACTGCCAACATCAAAACCACATTCTTGCTGTAATTCAGCAATACTACCCTGTTCAACAAAAAAATCGGGAACCCCCAATCTTTTAATTGCTGCTTTGTAATGCCTTTCGACAGCAAACTCCATGACAGCGCTGCCTAATCCTCCTATGATAACACCATCTTCTAATGTAATGAGCTTATTGTGTTTTTTGAATATCTGATCTAACAAATCTTCATCAATTGGTTTTAAAAAGCGCATATCATAAACTGCAATATCAATATTTTCAGCCATCAGTAATTCAGCAGCTTTTATGGCTGAATTTCCGATATGACCGATAGATAAAATGGCAATAGATGACCCCTCTTTAATTATTTGTCCTTTCCCTGTCTGTAATTTTTCAAAAGGTGTTTTCCAATCAAACATAACCCCTCTCCCCCTGGGATAACGTATTACAAAACATCCGGCATTATCAAGCTGAGCAGTATACATCATATTACGCAACTCTTGTTCGTTGAGTGGTGATGCAATTGTTATATTAGGAATACTCCTGAAATAGGCAAGGTCAAATACGCCATGATGTGTTGCACCATCCTCTCCTACCAGGCCACCCCGGTCAAGACAAAACACTACGTTCAATTTTTGAAGCGCAACATCATGTATCACCTGATCGTAAGCACGTTGCATAAATGATGAATAAATATTACAAAAAGGAATCATGCCTTGTACTGCCATTCCAGCAGAAAAAGTGACTGCATGTTGCTCAGCAATTCCCACATCAAAAGCCCTGTCTGGCATTTTTTCCATCATCAGATTTAAAGAGCAACCACTTGGCATTGCTGGTGTTATACCAATGATCCTGTTATTTGCTTCCGCTAATTCTATAATGGTTCTGCCAAAAACGGTCTGATATTTTGGAGCTAATCTATCTTTGCAGGCTGATTTTGTAATTTCTCCGGTTTTTCGGTCAAAAGTACCGGGAGCATGGTATTTAATAGGATCTTGTTCAGCTTTTTCAAGTCCTTTACCTTTTTTAGTAATAACGTGTAATATTTTGGGTCCTGGAATGTTTTTTAAATCGTTTAATATTTTAGTAAGCCTGATTACATCATGCCCGTCTATAGGACCAAAATATCTGAAATTTAAAGATTCAAATAAATTACTTTTTCTCAGTAAGGTTGTTTTTAATGCATTACCGAGTTGCTTAACCACAGCACGGGAACTTTTCCCATAAGGACTTCCGCCTCCTAATAAATACCAAACTTTGTCTTTAAACCTATTGTACGATTTTGAAGTTGTAATCTTGGTAAGATATTCACTCAGTGCTCCAACATTTTTATCAATAGAAATACCATTATCATTTAAAATAACCAGCAAATTGCTTTTTGCTACACCGGCATGATTTAAGGCCTCAAATGCCATACCGGCTGTCATTGATCCATCTCCGATGATAGCAACATGTTGTCTGTTGTTTTCATTTTTTAGTGCAGAAGCCACTGCCATGCCTAATGCTGCAGATATAGAAGTAGATGAATGTCCTACTCCAAAAGCATCGTATTCGCTTTCACTCATTTTAGGAAAACCACTAATACCATGATACATACGATTGGTATAAAAAATATCTTTCCTGCCTGTAAGTATTTTATGCGGATAAGCCTGATGTCCAACATCCCAGATAAGTTTATCGTAAGGTGCATTAAAGATATAATGTAAGGCAACTGTTAATTCAACGGTTCCCAAACTTGAACCTAAATGTCCGGGGTTATAAGAAATAACATCAATAATATACCTCCTTAACTCATCGCTAAGCTGAGGCAATTGATTGATTTTTAGTTTTTTTAAATCTATCGGATAATCTATTGATGATAGTAATGTTCCGGGTTCAACATGCATTTTCCAAGTATAAAGACAATAGGATAAATTTTTTATTTAAAATAAGAGGCAATTTTTCTTATTATTCTGATAGGTAAAAACGATAGCTTACTTCAGATATTGTATATATGAATTAAGAAAAAAAGGTATATCAGCCTAAAGAAAAGGCTGAAACCTTAGCATCAGCCTTTCTGAAAAAAAATCATACGTATTATTGTGCCAATTTAACAGCAAGATCTACAATACGGCTAGAATAGCCGGATTCATTATCGTACCATGAAACTATTTTTACAAAATTACCTCCTATTACTTGAGTTAATTGAGAATCAAAAATAGATGAATGTTTATTCCCAATAATATCAACACTTACAATTGGGTCAATGCAATATTCAAGTATCCCTTTCATAGGACCATCAGCAGCTGCTTTCATAACAGCATTAATTTCTTCCTTTGTTGTATGTTTGGCTAATTCAACGGTTAAATCTACTACGGAACCATCCGGAGTGGGAACACGCATAGCAAAACCATCTAATTTACCATCCAATTCAGGAATTACAAGCCCAACAGCTTTAGCAGCTCCGGTTTTTGTAGGTATAATTGAAATGGCTGCTGCCCTTGCTCTTCTTAAATCACTATGTGGAGAATCAAGAATAATCTGATCGTTGGTGTAAGAATGAATTGTATTCATTAGCCCACGAACAATACCAAAATTATCATTCAGTACTTTAGCTACAGGCGCTAAGCAATTGGTAGTACAGGAAGCATTTGAAATAAACTGCATCTCAGGCTTCAGAATACTGTCATTCACGCCAAGTACAACGGTTGCATCCACATCATCCTTATTGTCAGCAGGGACGGTAAGTATAACTTTTTTTGCACCGGCAGTGATGTGTTTGCCCATTTTTTCTTTGTTGCGAAACACACCTGTTGATTCTATTACCACATCAACACCTAATTCTTTCCAGGGTAAATTCAACGGATCTCTTTCTGCATATATTTTGATACGTTGTCCGTTTACAATAAGTGTATCTCCATCTACTGCAACTTCACCGGGAAATCGTCCATGAATAGAATCGTATTTCAGTAAATGACCCAGTGTTTTCGCATCTGTTAAGTCGTTTAAAGCTACAACTTCTACGTTTTCTTTTTGAATTAAACCCCTGAAGGTAATTCTGCCAATTCTACCAAAACCATTGATAGCTATTTTAATTTTAGCCATAATATGATGTTTTTAAAAATTATTTATTTATAATTATACTTTATTTCGAATTCAATCTATCTCATTATAAATAGTATACATTTATAAAAGAAACTTCATGAAACTAAATTTTACAGTTTATTGATTAGTATTTTCAGTCTCCAAAATTAATTATTTTATTTGTAATAAGCGTTGAAAGAATGAATGAATTTAATAATTGAATCTTTTTCAGCTATTTTAAGGTAATAAATACCAAAAAAAAGAGGTTTGAACAAACAAACCTCCTTTTTTTTACTACTAAACAATTTATCTTACTATTGAAATCACTCCTGATTTTGAATGATTTATGCCTGTAATATCTTTATAAATAATTATATAGGCATAACTTCCGTCAGGCGCCATGGCATTTTCAATTTTCCCATCCCATCCTTCATTCATATTTTTGGATGTATAGATCATTTTTCCCCAACGGTCATAAATACTGATTTCAAATTCCAGGATACCCATACCATATACTTTAAAAACATCATTTATACCATCATAATTAGGTGTAAAAGAATTAGGTATGTAAAAAGTTGCATCAGGACGTACAATCACCCATACATTTGCAGTATCTATACAGCCGAATGCATTCATAACAACAACATTTACAAGGTAACTACCGGTATCCTTATCATTGAATGTATGGTAGAAGTTAGGCTGAGTAGAGCTGCTACCATCGCCCAGTAACCAAAAATAACTATTGTTCCCGCTTGTAGCATCGTAAAAATGAACAGTAGGCTCAAATACAGAGACCGGATTTGGATAAGCAACGATATGAGGACTCGGTTGAGGACTTACATTAACAACAACAGAGGCTGTGTTAACACAGGTATAAGCATCAGTACCTGTTAATGTATATGTAGTTGTTAACTTAGGTGAAATAACAGGATTTGCCAATGTTTGCTGACCATTTAACGAAAAATCAGTAATATTTGCTGTCCATAAATAAGTCTGAGCACCTGATGCGAATAATGTTGTAGAATCTCCCCTGCAAATTGTTGATGCTGCAGAAGTAGCAATTACATTAGGTAAAGGACTTACAAAAACAGTTACACTGTCTTTATCCGAAAAAACGTCAGTAACTGTAACAATATAGGTAGTAGTTACAGTAGGGCTAACCGTTATTGTAGCTGTTGGAGCCCCGGTATTCCATAAAAATACAGGGCCACCTGAAGCTGTAAGTGTAGCAGTACCACCCAGGCAAATGGTTGTATCTGGTCCTGCCCGGGCAAAATCACAATCAACGGTAATTAAAACAGAATCTGTAACCGTTTTATTACAGGCATCTTTAACAGTAATATTGTATTGTGTTGTACTCATGAAAGTAGGTGTAACAACAGCAGTATTACCAGCAGCATTAGACCATGTGTACTGGTAGGGTATTATTCCTTGTTGTGTAACTACTCCTATCGTTTTTGAATTAAAACACAATGTTGTATCTCCGTAAGCTACAGCAGTGAGCGAATCATAATTCAGTATTTTAAATCTCAGGGTATCGGGATGACAGGCACTGGCTTCCTGATAAACAATGACAATCGTTTCAGTAGGTTCAAAAATATGATCCCATATTGGAGTTATTATCATTTGTACCGAATTGGAACCGGTAGGTATAGTCAGCATATTTGGCAAAGCATTATAATCAACTCCCTGAGTAGCAGTGCCACTAACCGATTTAATCAGAATATTTTTAGGAAAGGGCACATTAAAAGGAGTTCTGAATGTAAGGGAAATATTATTACAGCCTTCGATTGCATCATGATTTGATGCAACAGGATTAGAAAAAGCAGTATCAACAGCAATTAATGGACTTGAAAAACTATTGGCTTCTAAAAAAACACCTGAATCATAACTATTATCACCTAAATCTGCTATTTCTAATTTTAAATGATAAGATGTACAGGGAATTACAAGTGCCCAGGCAGTTAGAACTGTTGTAAGTCCATTATAGGTTATATTGGGTATTGGAGTATGATAATACTGAGTATTTGTTAAAACACAAGGTGTTATACTACCAGCAGAAATTCCACCGTTTACTGTATTGATAGAAACAGGTAAACTTGTTCCAGGAATTAACGCAATATTATTATTTAAATAATCAGGTCCTGTAGGATTTAATCCTGTAATAAAGAATCCGAATATATCATTAAATGTACTACATACAAAACCTGGATATTCTCTTGAACCGAATACATATCTAAATTTGATGGTATCAGATAAGGGAATGAAATCAAACTCAAGCACTCCTGCATCCCGAATAATAGTGGTACCTGCGTATTGATTCAATTCAGGAACAACAGTAAATTCAGGTCCTGTGATAGCAGTAGTGGTTTGACCATTGATTGCACTTGTAATCGCACCGGTTGCCATTATCAATCCTTCAGAAAATCCTAAATTTGTAGCAGTTAAACCAGTAGTAAAAGAACCCAACTGATTGGATGAAGCAGGAGCTGCCATAGAGCCATTAAACTTAACATTGCTAACCGTAACCCCTGTTCCAACCAAAACATTCTGAACCAATTGCTGAGGTGTAATTCCTGAACCTGAAACAACATTCAACTGTGCTTTCAGCTGAAAGCTAAAGCTTATAATAAAAAGAAGTATAAGTTTTGATATTCTTTGAAAAACCATAATAATTAATTTTATCAATATAAAATAATTCAAAATCAATAATAAATAATAAGTATAAATTACTGATGTTTCAAAACAAGACAATAAATATAAGAGAAAAGTTGCCTGAATTTTTTAGTAAAAGTAGTTTTTTTTTGAATAAAATCCTTACTTTTACAAAAAAATAAACCTAAAAAAAACATCCTTATGAATTATATCAATCAATACATTGACGAAAACAAAGAAAGATTTTTAGAAGAATTATTCGGTTTGATCCGCATTCCTTCTATCAGCTCATTATCTGAAAACAAAGCCGATATGTTAAAAGCAGCTGAATACTGGAAAAATACGCTGCTTAAAGCAGGGGCCGACAAAGCAGAAATTATGCCTACTGAAGGAAATCCTGTAGTTTATGGCGAAAAAATAATTGATAAAAATCTGCCAACGGTATTGGTATATGCCCATTATGATGTAATGCCGGTTGACCCTATTGAATTGTGGCATACACCTCCTTTTGAGCCTCAGATTGTTGATGAAAAAATTATTGCCCGGGGTGCTGACGATGATAAGGGACAATCGTTTATGCATGCCAAAGCGTTTGAGTTAATGGTAAAAACCAACACCTTACCTTGTAACGTTAAATTTATGATAGAAGGTGAAGAAGAAGTTGGTTCTCCAAATCTTCCCGGATTCTGTGAAAAACACAAAGAGATCCTGAAAGCTGACATTATACTGGTTTCCGATACAGGCATGATTGCCCGGGACATTCCTTCAATTACGACAGGATTAAGGGGATTGAGCTATATGGAAGTAGAAGTTACCGGACCCGACCGTGATTTACATTCAGGAATTTTCGGAGGTGCAGTGGCCAATCCAGCCAATGTTCTGGCTAAAATGATAGCCAGTTTGCATGACGAAAACAACCATATTACGATTCCCGGATTTTATGATGATGTAATAGAAATAAGCCTGGAAGAAAGAGCAGAAATGGCAAAAGCACCATTTAACCTGGATAACTATAAAAAGGCATTGTCTATTCAAAGCGAATGGGGCGAAAAAGGATTTTCAACCACTGAAAGAACCGGCATCAGGCCAACATTAGATATTAATGGAATATGGAGCGGATATACAGGTGAAGGCGCTAAAACAGTACTTCCATCGATTGCTACGGCTAAAATTTCGATGCGGTTGGTGCCCGATCAGGAAAACGAAAAAATCAGTGAATTATTCAAAAAACATTTTGAGTCCATTGCTCCTGATTATGTAAAAGTTAAAGTTACTGCACTGCATGGCGGCCAAGCTTATGTTTCACCTATGAAAATGCCGGCTTACATTGCTGCCGAAAAAGCATACACCGAAACATTCGGTAAAAAACCTGTTCCTACGAGGAGTGGTGGAAGTATTCCGGTGATTGCAGAATTTGAAAGAATATTGGGCGTGAAATCAATATTAATGGGTTTTGGCCTGGAATCAGATGCCATCCATTCACCCAATGAAAACTATCCTCTGTTCAACTTTTACAAAGGAATAGAAACCATCCCCTATTTTTATAAATACTTTAGCGAACTGAGCAAATAAATTACAGTGAATTGCAACTTAAATAGGGTGCTGCTGTTTATTATTCAATATAAAACACTAAAAAATGAAAAAAACTATTTTATCTATCGGATTCCTTTTATTAACAGCTTTTTTGTTTGCACAAAAACCAATTTCAAAAGGACAAACTCAACTCAATGCCGGCATTGGCCTTTCAGGCTGGGGAATTCCGGTTTACGTGGGGCTGGATTATGGTGTTCACCCTGATATTTCAATTGGTGGAGAGCTTTCATTTCGCTCTTATAAAGAGAAACTTTTCAATAATAATTACAGTCGAAGTATCATAGGAATTTTAGCAAACGGGAATTACCATTTTAACAGGATAATGAACATTCCTTCTCCATGGGATTTTTATGCAGGTTTAAATATCGGATTTTATAATGTTTCATCAAGCAGTGTAAATGGTGGCATTGGTTCTGGTTTGGGACTCGGAGCACAGATAGGAGGAAGATATTATTTTAATCAAAAATGGGGGATTAACCTGGAAGTTGGTGGAGGAAACTCAGTTTCGGGAGCTAAATTTGGGATTACCTTTAAACTATAAAAAGCTGTAATTCTAAGGTTTATTTCTATTAAATTAAACGCTGACAGGGCCCCTGGACGCTGTCAGCGTTTAAATTCCCTAGCTAAACGCATTATATTTATTCATTAGTTATCTGCTTTTTACTTTAAAATTTAGAAGAGAAACAAATATTACTGTTTCCCTTCTACTACCATTACAATTTCGCCTTTGATGGTTTTCTCTTTAAAATAAGCCAATAATTCAGCCAGACTTCCTCTTTGGGTTTCTTCATAAATTTTGGTCAGTTCGCGCGAAACACTGGCTTGACGCTCTGCACCAAATGTTTCAATAAACTGTTCCAGGGTTTTAAGCAATCTGTGTGGTGATTCGTAAAAAATCATACTGACATCTATATCCGTTAATGCTTTGAGTTTGGTTTGCCTTCCTTTTTTTACCGGCAAAAATCCTTCAAATAAAAATCTGTCACAAGGCAATCCTGAATTTACAATAGCTGGAACAAAAGCTGTTGCACCCGGAAGACATTCGATATCAATATTATGACGTAAACATTCACGGATTAATAAATACCCGGGATCGGATATTCCGGGAGTACCTGCATCCGTTACCAGCGCCATGGTTTCGCCAGTCAGCATACGGTCAATAAGCTGAGTTAATGTTTTATGCTCATTAAACTGATGATGAGAAAACATACGTGTATCTATTTCATAATGTCTGAGTAAAATACCTGTCTTTCGTGTATCTTCTGCCAAAACAAGATTAACTTCTTTTAATATTCTGATTGCACGTATTGTAATGTCTTCTAAATTTCCAATAGGTGTAGGTACTAAATATAATTTTGACATAGTGAATATATAGTGTTGGGTTAATTGTTATTTGACTGAAAAACTGAATACTGTAATCTGATTAAATATTAAATCTAAAGCTAGAAATTAAGAATTATTTTTATTTGTAATTTATATCCGCCAATTTACAGGATGAATTTTCAGTGCATAAAATTACTAAAATAAATTTTATGATACTAAAGTAGTTTTTGTAAAAAAAATGTTTAATTTTGATTTTCAATAGAACCATAATTTCTAAGTAAAATGAATAAGTTTAAAATCGTATTTGTTATTGCAGTTATTACACTAGCAATATATGCTTGCAGTAAGGAAGAAATAAATTCAAATGACGATAGTATTATCATACCTGCCTGGTTTTCTCCAGATGGCGATGGGATTAAAGACGAATGGAAAGTTGAGGATCCTTTAAATTTAATTAATAATAGCGAATTCAGTGCCAAAATATATGATACTGCGCATAAATTAGTCTTCGTAAAATTTGACAAAAACATAGCCTGGCTCGGGAATAAATCGGATAGCACTATAGCCTGCGACACAGGTTATTATTACTATGCGGTTCAATACAAATACTGGTCAGGAAAAAGCAAATTCAGATTTGGCAATGTATTTCTTTCAAGAAAAAAACCATAATAAATACTGAATCATAATACTTTTTTGAATTATCTTATTATTAAGACAATCTTCTCCATAAATTTTGTAATCTATCTGTATTACAATTGAATTTTATTTCATCCAACCTAGAAAGCAATATTTCAGGAAAAATTTTATTTATTTTCACTTAGAAAGAGTGTGCAGGTATCAGTAATGCTTTGATCTATAGACATAAAGTCAAAAGTAAGTTGCTGTTTAATTTTATCAGCCGAATAATAATAACAGTTTTGCGAAGTATTTACGGTTTCTTTAGTAATTAATGGTTTGTGGTGAAAGACCATACTTTTAAGTTTTTCAAGCCTCCAGGCAATTGAAAGCAACCAAAAACCGGCATTTATAAATGGAGGCTTTTTGTGAAATACATTCATGATTTTAGTAAAAAGCAATTGATAGCTCAGATTTTCAGAAGAAAGAATAAATCTTTGGTTTACAATGGGAGCATTCATCAGCTGATACATAGCATCCACTACATCTCTTACGTCTACAAACCCATTTACACCTTTGGTATAAAATTTAGTCCCTTTCCACAAAGTCTGAAATATCTTTGAACTACCCGATTCCCAATCACCCGGGCCTAATATTACAGATGGATTTACAATAACTGCATCCAATCCTTCCTCAATACCCCTCCAAACTTCTCTTTCTGCAGCATATTTAGTTTTAGCATAATTAGAATTCCGTTCCGATGATTTCCAGGCTGTTTCTTCGGTAATTAAACCATTGTTTTCGTTTCTCCCAATGGCAGCAATAGAACTGACAAAGCATAGTTTATCTATGTTATGTTTCAATGCAGCGTTGACAACATTGGCTGTTCCGTTAATATTGGTTTTGTACATTTTTTGTTTGTCATTAGGCTCAAATGAAACAACCGCAGCACAGTGATACACCTGGTGAATACCTTGCATGGCCTCATCCAGAGAAAAAATATCGTTGATATCACCTACTACCCATTCTATTTGAGAAAACATTTGCTGATGGTCAGAGGAATAATATGAAAAAATCTTTTCAGTAAGTTGAATGCTACTATTCTCCCGCTTTAATGCCCTGGGTTTTTCACCACTTTTAATCAATTCGAACAATAAGTGTGCACCTACAAAACCTGTCCCTCCTGTTACTAAAATCATAATTTCTTAATTAAACAAAAAAACTACCTATCTGGAATACCAAAAATGAAACAACCCATGCAAGCAAAGTTGTATAAACAGCTAAAAACAAAGCCCATTTAATGCCACCTGCTTCTTTTTTAACAGCTGCAAACACAGCCACACACGGGAAATAAATCAATACAAACATCAAAAATGAAAATCCAGCTAAAGGAGTATAAACAAATTCATCTTTTTTGATACCGGTTTTATACTTTTCATTCTTTAATTTATTGATTAAAGCTGAAGAATGTTCATCGGCATTATCATCAGCCTGATATATAACCCCCATCGTGCTTACTACAATTTCTTTAGCAGCAGTTCCTGCCAGCAAACTTACACTCATTTTCCAATCAAAACCCAGTGGACGCATAAGGGGTTCAACAAAATGACCAATCTTACCAATATATGAGTTTTCCTGCCTGTGCGACTCCATATCAAGTTCAATATTTTTAATTGCAGTAAGCTTTTCTTTATTTAGCATCGCAGTATCAGAAGGCAATGATGCTGAGATTTTTTCAATATAAGCGATTTCTGTAGCTTTTATTTTTTGATGAAAAATAACTTCATTCCCTGATTTACGGGGAAAGTAGCCCAAAGCCCAGATTACAATTGAAGCCAGCAATATCACGCCTCCCATTTTTTTGAGATATTGCCCGCTTTTGTTCCATACGTGCATATAGGTTGCCCTTAATGTAGGTATGCGATAAGGAGGCAGTTCCATTACAAAAGGTACATCTTTTGATTTAAATACAAATTTGCTGAAAACAATAGCAACAATAATCGCTAGTAAAATCCCTATCATATAGATGGAAAACAAAACAGTTCCTGCATATTCTGCAAATATTGCACTGGTAATTAATATATATACCGGCAAACGGGCACTGCAAGACATAAAAGGATTGATAAGAATGGTCAAAATACGATCACTCCTGTTTTCTAATGTACGGGTTGACATAATTGCCGGTACATTGCAACCAAAACCCATAATTAATGGAATGAAAGATTTTCCATGTAAACCGATTTTATGCATTAATTTATCCATAATAAAAGCTGCACGAGCCATATAGCCTGTATCTTCCATTATTGAAATAAAAAAGAATAAAATTAAAATATTAGGTAAAAAAACAATAACACCACCTACTCCATGTATGATCCCGTTTATCAATAAATCCTTCAACATCCCTTCGGGTATCCATTTTTGGAAAAGACTTGCAGTAAAGGCAACAAAATCTTCTATCCACGAAACAGGATATTCACCCAATTTAAAAGTTGATTGAAACATGACCCATAAAAATAAAATAAAAATCGGGTATCCCCATATTTTATGTGTAATAATATTATCAATTTTTTTTGTAACAGATGGTGAATCTGATTTAAGTTTTTTATAGCGGAAAGTTTCTTTTAAGGCACCGGCAATAAAGCCATAACGGGCATCCGAAACCAGGGTTTCGGAATCTTCGGTATATAATATTTCAAGTCGTGACACTTCTTTCTGAATCACATCAGCCATTGAAAAATAATTTTCCCAATTAACAATGGATGCAGTGGCCCATTTATCTTTTTCTATGAGCTTAATTGCTAAAAAACGGGAAGAAATTTTATCAGTCAGCGATTTATTTTTCTTAATTTCGTTCTGAATATTTTTGATGGCATCTTCAACATTTAATCCGTAATTGATATGTATATGACGCACTGCAGGCTCTTTATCTTCATATACTTCAATCACTTTCCTAAATAATTCATGAACACCCTTTCCTTTAGAACCTACTGTAGGTATTATCGGGATGCCCATCATATCACCTAAGTGCTTATAATCAAAAATATTACCCGTCTTTTCCAATTCATCGAACATATTCAGGGCTATTACTACCTTAATATCCATGTCGATTAATTGGGTTGTTAAAAATAAATTGCGTTCCAGATTTGAAGCATCTATTACATTGATAACCACATCAGGGCTTTCATCAAAAATAAATTTTCTGACATATAATTCTTCAGGAGTATAAGCTGAAATTGAATAGGTTCCCGGCAAATCGGTAAGATTAAAAGTATAATCATCTAATTGAAACATTGCCAGCTTGGCATCAATGGTAACACCACTGTAGTTCCCAACATGCTCTTTTGAATCGGATGCAAAGTTAAACAATGAGGTTTTCCCTGAATTTGGATTACCAACCAAAGCTATATCAATAATTTTACCTTTTTCTCTTGCTGAAGTTTTTAGCACTTCATCATCCGTAACACCCTGGTAAAAATGCAATGAATGAAAGTTAACAGCCTCTGCTTCTGTAATCACTTCAATTAATGAAGCCTCACTCCGACGAAGTGAAATTGCATAATCCATTATTTTGTATTCAACAGGGTCTTTCAATGGAGCTGATTTAACTACTTCAACTTTCCTGCCTTTTACAAATCCCATTTCAGTGATTCTATTGCGGAATGCTCCTCTGCCTTTCACTTTCGTGATAATTCCTGATTCTCCTTGTTTTAAATCATTTAACGTCATGGCAGCGTTTTATAAAACAAATGAAGTGATGAATGGGGAAAACAAATACATAATTGCAT
>CAIUKU010000420.1 GCA_903899825.1 uncultured Bacteroidales bacterium
AATTAAAAATTATTATATGATACTATTGGGAATATTAGGCGGTCAGGAAATAATTCTAATCATTATCGCAATTTTGATTTTGTTTGGCGGAAAAAAAATTCCTGAACTGATGCGTGGCATCGGGAAAGGCATCAATGAATTTACAAGAGCAAAAGATGGAATTTATGATCAGGAAGATAAAACTGATAAAAAAGATACTGAGAAAGAAGTAAAAAAATAAATCTATGTTTGGTTTTTTATTTAGATCACTGAACAAAAAGACGGAAGACATGGCCTTTTGGGATCATGTGGATATTCTAAGGCATTACCTGATTAAGGCTGTACTTTCTATATTTGTATTGGCGATTATTGCTTTTTTTTATAAAGACTTCCTTTTTAACTCAATTATTCTTGCTCCCAGTGAACCAGGTTTTATCACTTATCGCATTCTTTGCAAAATAGGTGCATTGTTAAATATACCTGATCTTTGTGTAACAAATATTCCGTTGCAGTTAATTAATATTGAACTTGGCGGACAGTTTCGCTACCACATGCTCATATCTTTTATTGTCGGAATTGTACTAGCTTTTCCCTATATTATATTTCTTTTCTGGAGTTTTATAAAACCAGCACTGAAAGATAATGAAAGGAAATATTCGAAAGGAATTGTATTTTATATTTCGGGACTTTT
This sequence comes from uncultured Bacteroidales bacterium, assembly GCA_903899825.1. Classification (GTDB taxonomy): domain Bacteria; phylum Bacteroidota; class Bacteroidia; order Bacteroidales; family JACABE01; genus JACABE01. The sequence goes on from CAIUKU010000420.1 coordinate 671, forward strand.
TACTATTGGTATTTTATTTGGATTTTATGTAATAGCTCCACTTACTATCAATTTTTTAGCCTCTTATGAACTAAGTCCGTTGATTGATAACAATATAACGATAAGTTCTTATATATCCACAATTACAAGCCTTTCACTTTCAATAGGATTGGTATTTGAACTACCTGTACTTATTTTTTTCCTAACTAAAATCGGATTGATTACACCAGAATTATTAAGAAAGAAAAGAAAATATGCAATTATTATCATATTTATAGTAGCTGGATTTATTACACCTTCTACAGATTTATTCAGCCAGATTTTAGTCTCACTTCCTTTGTATATGCTCTATGAATTAAGTTTTTATATTTCGAAAAGATCAAAAAGAATTAATTAACGAGTATTGCAGTTCTAAGAAGCAAAAAGATGGTAAAAAGACATCAACATCATAAAAATAATCATATAAATATTAATGCTGATAAATGATTTTTTCAGATCAATTTCTGCATAATTTCCAAAGCTAAGTTTTGTGAAGATACCAACAAAAATGATATTCAACACAAAAATGGAAACGAAAAACACCATTGACATATTTTTGATAAAAAATGGGACCATCAGTGAAGATACTGACGTAGCTATAATCCATGAAAAAATAATTATTTTCAGATTTCCGGAACTCATGGTCTGATTGATAGTAGGAAATCCTGCATCCTCATATTCTTTACCGTATTTTAGCATCAATAACCAGAAATGGGGTATTTGCCAGATAAACAGGAAGAAAGCAATAAAAACAATACCTGATTCGAATACAAAACCACCTGCAGCTGTCCAGCCCATTAAAACAGGAACAGCTCCGGTTAATGATCCGGGAACAACAGCAAAGGCTGTGATTTTTTTAAGAGGTGTATAAAGGAAATTATACCATATGACATTGAAGAAACCTAAGAAGGCAGTTATATATCCGAAGAAGAAAAACAATGAAATAAATCCTGAAACAATAAATAAAACAGCAATAATTACTGCATATTGGGGTGATATCTTTCCGGAAGGAATCGGGCGATGCATGGTTCTGCCCATTTTAGCATCGTATTTTCTTTCCTGATATTCGTTCAACGCACTTGCGCCTCCTGCCAGTACAAAAACGGAAAGTGCTAATTTAAGAAGTTGAAAATCAAGATTTTTATTATATATAATATAACCCACTATGGCAGTAAAACTAACTGCCATAGAAACCTTATATTTAATTAAGGAAAAAATAGTATTGAGTGAAACTGATTTCAGTTTAGTTGGCTTTTAAGGATTTAAAATATTCAATTACTTTTGGTATATCTTTATCTCTGATAATCCCTTTATAAGATTTCATCACACCCTGGGGATAACCAGCTGCAATATCTTTATTTGGCTCTGTAATAGAAGTTTCAAGATACAAATCATCCACTGTAATAATACGACTTGCTCCATTCGTTATAACTTCACGTGTTGAACCATACAAACCTTTAAAACTTGGACCAATTATTTTTCTTCCATCCATAGAATGGCAGGAAAAACATCCGTTTTTATCAAGAATTTTGAAGCCTTCATTATTATCATCTGCTTTTTTGAGAGGCAAAGTTGCCAGCCATTTGTTAAACTCATCTTCCGGAACTATTCTAACCAATGCCAGCATATAAGAATGACTAAGACCACAATAAGCCGAACAATATAAATCATAATTTCCGAGTTTTCCTGGTATAAACCAGGTATAGTTATTTTTACCGGGAACAACATCTTCCTTAACTCTAAAGTCAGGAATAGAGAAACCATGAATTACATCTTTAGAAAATAAATTCATTTTAACAGCTTTACCAATAGGTAATAATAAAGAATCTGATTGTTTGTTTCCCGGATATACAAAGGTCCATTTCCACATCTGGCCTATGGCTTTTACCTGCATGGCATCAGCCGGAACCTTGCGCATGGGTATAAATCCTCTCCATCCAAAATAAAACATTAGCAAAACAAGTATAAGAGGTATGGTAGTCCAAACGATTTCAAGCGTAGAACTATCATTTATCTGAACAGCTTTGGCATGTCTCTTCTTATTGTATTTAATTACAAAAACAATCATTATTGTTGTTAACAATATAAGAAAAAAGATCGAGATACCCAATATCAAAACGAATGCAGTATCAACCCCTTGAACAAAATTTGAATTGTTTGAAAACATAAAATAAGTTTTTATCTGAATGAATAATCAATAAAAGTAATAAGAACAATTACAAT
>CAIUKU010000421.1 GCA_903899825.1 uncultured Bacteroidales bacterium
AGTATTCATTTACTGAACCACAGCTTATTGCTAATGTTATGGGTTTTGGTGCTGTTGCAGACGGAGTTACAGATGACAGGCAGGCCGTTGTTGATGCCATTGCATATTTAAACGGAAGATATGGTGTTGTTTATTTTCCTCCGGGTTCTTATCTGTTGCAATCAGGAATTAGTCTGCCTGATTCAGTAATCATACGTGGTGCCGGTTCTAATACAAGTTTTATCAAAATCAACAGTACGGGCAGTTGTTTCGGGATATACGGTTCAAATACCGGAAATTTTACCAAAATCATTTCTGGTTTTGAGAAGGATTCTAAAAAAGTCTGCGTTATAAACGCCTCTCTTTTTATGACAGGAGACGATGTTGAGATTCGTCAGGACAATGGTAGCTGGAATAGCAATCCTGCAAACTGGGCAGTCAAAGTTGTTGGTCAGATTTCGAAAATTACGGCTATTCATGAGGATACTTTATTACTGGAAGATAAACTCAGATTAACTTTTGACACTGCGCTCAACCTGGAAATTCAGAAAATAATTCCAAAAAAACACATACGGATAGAGTGCTTAAATATTGAAAGAAGCAACACTTCAACTACCGGCAGTGGTTATAATATTGAACTTTCTTATGCTGTCAACTGCCGTATTAATAATATTGAAAGCAATAAAAGCCAGGGCAGTCATTGTATGATTTCCTACAGTTCTCATATTGAAGTGAGTGCTTCCTATTTCCACGATGCCTATATGTATGATGGCAGCGGTACCAAAGGATATGGTGTTACGCTTAATTCTCATTCCGGTTTATGTTTGATAACAAACAACATTTTTAAACATTTGCGTCACGCAATGATGGTAAAAGAAGGTGCAAACGGGAATGTTTTTGCTTACAACTATTCGCGCGAACCTCTCAGAAACGGTAGTTTAGAGTATCCGCAAAATTATTGCGGGGATATCTCGCTTCACGGTCATTATCCTTTTTCCAACCTTTTTGAAGGAAATATTGTGCAAAACATATTTATTGATCAAACCTGGGGGCCATCAGGGCCATACAATACTTTTTTCCGAAACCGGGCTGAATTATATGGTATCATCATGAGTTCTTCGCTTACCAATAATCAAAGTTTTGTTGGTAACGAAATTACCGGTACAGGCTATTCTTTTCCATTTTCTTATGGAGCATATACGATAACAGGAAACGGGCATATACAATATGGAAACAATAGAAACGGAAGTATCATTCCTTCTGGAACAACAACACTTAGCGATTCATCCTATTATTTATCAGCACATCCATTTTTTTGGAACATTACTGCAAACTGGCCTGATATAGGTATCAGTAATACAATTAATACCGGTAGTATTCCGGCTAAAAACAGATACCTGTCAGGAATTTATACTACCAACTGTTCTGGATATTCATGTGATCCTCCTGATAATCAAGCCAGTGATTTTGTTTCCATAGTAATTAATTATAATACAATAAATTTAAAATGGAAAAGAGGAAATGGCAATGAAGTATTGATTGCAGCAAAGCAAGGAAGTCCATTGAATGCTGAACCTATAAATGGGAATCTTTATGCTGCAGATGCTGGTTTTGGTTTGGGTGCTCAGATAGGTACAGGAAATTATGTTATTTATAAGGGTGCTGATACTTCTGTGAATATCACGGGTTTAATTCCTGAAAATACCTATCATTTTGCTATTTATGAATACAATGCAGCATCATTGTGCTATAAAACACCGGGAGTGAAAGATTCTATTACAATTGCTGCAATAAATACCACTTTTACTGCTGCTGCTACCAACGAATGGGAAAACCCTGCCAACTGGAATCATGGAGTTCCCGGTCCATTTACCAATTCATGCATAGCCGCTACAAAATTAGCCATTGTAAATACCAACAGCTATCAAACTAAAAATCTGATTATTGGATCTCTTGGTAAATTAACTATCAATCCCGGCAAAGATTTAACTGTAAATGATACACTAACATTATTATCAGATTCAACAGGAACTGCTTCATTAATTGATAAAGGGACTTTGCATACTGCTGCAAATATTGTGGAACGTTTTATTCCTCATAGCTTTACCGATGAATTTCATATGCTGTCTTCTCCTGTAACTAATCAGCCTATCAGTCCGGTTTTTAATCAGACAGATGGTTTTTATCTCTGGAACGAGCCTACAGCCGGTTGGATTGAATATGCAGATTCAACAAATTTTATTGCTGCCAATTTAGGAAGTAATTTTATTCCGGGAAAAGGATATGCAGTTTCATATCCAACGGTCGCTACCAAAAGCTTTAGTGGGAATCTGAATACAGGAAGTATAAACATTCCGCTTACTTATACTGCAGGTTTATATGGTGGATGGAACTTCATTGCCAATCCCTATCCTTCAGCCATCAACTGGAATGCTGCAAGCGGATGGAACAGAACAATACTGGCAGATGCAGACATCAATGAAAAAGCCATCTGGATATGGAATCCTCAAACCGCCAATTATGGTGCTTATATTTCCAATGCAGCATTGGGTACCAATAATGTTGGCCGGTGTATTGCTTCAGCTCAGGGCTTCTGGGTAAAAACGGATAATACAGGTATTCTGAGCATGAATGATGAAGTCAGAGAACATGCAGACCAGGTTTTTTTGAAATCTACTACAACAGCTGCTGATATGCTACGCCTTTCAGTTAGCGGAACTGCCAATTCGTTCAGCGATGAATTGATTGTGAAATTTGAAAACCAACACAATGGGGGAGGAGCTGAAAAAATGTTCAGCATGGAAGCTAAGGCTCCGGCTATATATTCGACAAAACTAAACAAAGCATGGAGTATTAACCTGTTTACCACTGTAGCAGATCATCCGGTCATACCCATTGGTTTTAAGCCGGGTGTGAATGGAAATTACTTTATTTCTGCTCTGGGAGCTGAATCATTTGGCAGTGTTGTGCTGGAGGACTTGAAAACAGCTACACAACAACTTCTGTCCGCTCAGCCATCTTACTCATTCAATGCACAGACTACCGATGAACCCAACCGCTTTTTGCTGCATTTTACAGCCACAGCTATACAGGAAGTTAGCGGTAGAATTGCCGAAATATGGTATGCAAATCATACAGTAAGTATTTTTAATCCATGGGAGGGCGAAACAAGGCTTTTGGTGTATGATGTAGCAGGTAAATTAATTGAAAGCTTCAGCGTAATGACAGGAAATGCAGTATATAATTGCCGTTTGGCAAAAGCTGTATATATTTTCAAGTTGCAAAATTCTCAACATCAGTTTGTAAAGAAAGAAGTGGTTTTTTAAAAAGTATCATTTTACTTATTTTATATATTTCAGATTCGAAAAATATTTTGCCTGAAAATCTAGGCAATTATTGATATACCGGATATTATTTTTAATTTTACATTTCATTGTTATCAATGAATCAAAAATTATTAACATCCAATATTATTAAAATGTATACCCGAAGACAATTCATAAAAACATCCGGCATTGTTACAGCCGGCTTATTATTAAGCGGAATGGACGGATTTAGTTTAGAAAGAAGGGATTTTATCAGTATGAGACCGAAACTATCAGCAAGAAAATTTACAAGTTCTGCTGTAGAAGAATTGATAAAGCAAATGAAGGAAGTAATAACAGATCCTCAGCTTAACTGGATGTTTGAAAATTGCTTTCCAAATACGCTTGATACAACCGTTGATTTTGAAATAATTGACGGAAAACCTGATACTTATGTAATTACCGGTGATATTGATGCCATGTGGTTAAGAGACAGTACCGCTCAGGTATGGCCTTACCTTCCTTTAATTTCAAAGGATAAAAATCTAAAAGAGCTGATCAAAGGTGTTATCAACAGGCAATGCAGTTGCATACTGCTCGATCCTTATGCCAATGCCTTCTACAAAGATGTTCATAAAATAAGTGAATGGAAAAGTGATTTAACAGAAATGAAAGCCGGCATTCACGAAAGAAAGTGGGAAATCGACAGCCTTTGTTATCCGGTCCGTCTTGCCTATGGATACTGGAAACAAAGCGGAGATTCTTCAATATTTGATAAAAACTGGATAACAGCCATGCAATTGGTGTTGAAAACTTTCAGGGAACAACAGCGCTTTAATGGCCCCGGACCCTATAAGTTCCAGCGGACTACAGCCTGGGCTACAGATGGTGTTCCTCTGGCAGGTTATGGTTATCCTGTAAAACCCAATGGATTGATATGTTCAATGTTTCGTCCGAGTGATGATGCCTGTATTTATCCATATTTGATACCTTCTAATTTATTTGCCATTACCATACTTGGATATTTAAATGAAATATGTTCATTAGAAGCGGTAAATGAAATTGAAATTGCAAAGGAAAGTTTGAAATTGCAAAAACAACTTACATTGGCTTATGAAAAAAATGCCATACTCAACCACGCTGAATATGGTAAAATGATACCTTATGAAATCAATGGATTTGGCAGTTTTAACCTGATGGATGATGGGAATATTCCTTCACTTTTGTCTCTTCCTTATTTAGGTTGTATTGATAATAACGATCCTCTGTATCAGAACACCCGCAAATATCTTTTATCGGAAAATAATCCTTTTTATTTTAAGGGTAAAATGGCTGAAGGAATAGGCAGTCCACATACTTTAACGGATAATATATGGCCTATGGGTATTATAGTCAGGGGATTAACCAGCAATGATAAAAATGAAACAGAACAATGTATAAGATATTTGCTGAAAACCCATGCCGAAACTGGTTTTATGCATGAATCCTTCAATAAAGACGATGCCTCTAAATTTACAAGAAAATGGTTTGCATGGGCAAATACACTTTTCGGGGAATTTATCATCAAGGTAAAAGATCAGTATCCTGAGTTATTGAAAATTAATTATAATGAAAAATAGCTATATTCAAACAATACTCACTGATGATTTGTTTAACTGTAGTTTAAAATATCGTTGTAAAAATTATAAAATAATTTTGGCTAAAGCCATGTTGATATTCATTATTTTTCACCACGACCTAAAGGACGAGGCTATTGATAAATCCCGAATTTCAAGTCGGGTTTGAATTTCAGAACAAATTATATTTAATCAATAATTACCCTAAGTATTCTGATTTTTTTCAATCCGCTAAAAACAATAAAACAAATTCTTCTGCAACAAGCAACCTATATTGCTGTTTTATTGTCTTAAGTGTATATCTAATGAAAAAAATATGTAATTTTATACCTGCTATTTTTTTATGCAAAAACGTAATATCAAAGCTGTGAAAAGAGTTTTTTTTCTTATTTTCCTTTACTTAATTATATGCAATCAAGCAAGTTTCGCGGTGAGAGATACATTGCAATCTCATAATCTGAAATTTGTTGAAAATAAAAATCAATGGGATCAGAAAGCAATTTTTGGTGTGGATATTGAAAGTGGAATGCTTTTTCTCGAAAAAAAGTGTTTGACTTTTAATCTCGTTAAATCATCGGATATAAAGCATTCACATGCTCATCACGGATATAAAAAATCTGATGCACATGCAGTGAAGAACATTCATTACCATTCTTATCAGGTTGAATCTTTAAACTGTAATGATGCTGAGTTGATTGCTTCAGAAAAAGCCTATGATTATAATAATTATTTTTTAGGAAATGATGCCGGAAAATGGGTAGGTCATGCTTCAAAATACAATATGGTAGCTTATAAAAATCTCTATAAAGACATTGATTTTAAAATATACAGCAATTATAATTTCCTGAAATATGATTTTATTATTAAACCCAATGCCAATCCGGATGATATACAGTTAAAATATAAATATATTGATAATATTAAACTCAGTAAGGGACATTTGCTGATTGAAACCTCCGTAAATCAAATTATTGAACTTCGTCCTTTTTGCTATCAAATCATCAATGGAGAAGAGAAGGAAATTAAGTGTAATTACGTATTAAAGAAAAATGTATTAAGTTTTGAATTAGGCGATTACGATAAATCCCAGCCATTAATTATTGATCCTTCTTTAATTTTTTCGACCTATACCGGCTCAACAGCTGATAATTGGGGTTTTACAGCTACTTACGATTTACTTGGAAATGTTTATTCCGGTGGAATAGTATATGGAATTGGATATCCAGTGAGTAGTGGTGCTTATCAGCAAACAGGAAGTGGAAATTGGGATATTGGAATTATCAAATATGATTCTTTAGGTATAAACAGATTGTATGCTACTTATTTAGGTGGCTTAAACGGAGAAATGCCTCACAGCCTGATAGTAAACAGCTCAAATCAATTGCTTGTATATGGAACCACAGGTTCTGCAAATTTTCCTGTAACGCCCAATGCTTATGATACTTCATTTAATGCCGGGCAAGCCATTACCTATGATGCAGTAATAAATTATCCTAATGGCGTTGATATTTATGTGTCCAAATTGAGTCCTGATGGAACTCAATTACTGGCATCAACTTTTGTTGGCGGCTCGGGCAATGATGGTTTAAACTACCGGCAATATTATGATAATAGTTTGATGCTTGGGAATGATTCATTGTATTATAATTATGGTGATGGAGCGAGAGGTGAAATGATAACTGACGACTTGAGCAATGTGTATGTAGGTAGCTGTACTTTTTCTACTGACTTTCCCGGTACTTCAAATGGTTTTCAATCCACAAATCACGGCAAACAGGAAGGGATCGTATTTAAACTGGATTACAATTTAGCAAATTTAATCTGGAGTTCCTATATTGGTGGATCCGAAGATGATGCAATTTATTCTATAGATAACGACAGTCAATATGATGTATATGTAACAGGAGGTACAAGTTCTCTAAACTTTCCAACAACATCAGGGGCATACAAAACTGTTTATCAGGGTGGAAACACCGATGCTTTTATATCACGTATTTCACAAAATGGCAGTACTTTAGTGGCTTCAAGCTTTTATGGAAGCAATAAATATGATCAGGCTTATTTTGTAAGATGCGGAAGAGATGACAAAGTATATATTATTGGTCAAACCAAAGCAGATAGTAATGTACTAATATATAATGCGCTTTACAATGTTCCGAATAGTGGGCAGTTTATTGCAAAATTTCCTCGAAATCTGAATAGTATTGTCTGGTCTACTGTTTTTGGAACGGGTGATGGCAAACCAAATATATCTTTAACAGCATTTTCGGTAGATATATGCAATAGAGTCTATCTTTCCGGATGGGGCAGGTATTGGGGCGGTAATCCTCCATATACCTGGGGGAGCGTTTTCGGTACCAAAAACATGGCAATTACGCCCAACGCCTTTCAATCAACTACAGATGGACAGGATTTTTATATCATGGTAATGACGGATAATGCCAGTAGTCTGGATTATGCAACCTATTTCGGAGAAGTTTATACCGCTGGCAGTCCCTATAGCGGTAGAGATCATGTAGATGGAGGTACCAGTCGTTTCGATAAAAAAGGAACGATTTATCAATCAGTATGTGCAAGTTGCGGTGGATACAGTGCTTTCCCAACTTTTCCTTCTACTGTGTGGTCAGATAGCAACCTTTCTTTCAATTGCAACAATGCTGTTTTTAAATTCAATATTCACAATGATTTTGCTTTGGCAGATTTTATTGATCCACCAACGGCATGTGCTCCGGATACCGTTTTGTTTCAAAATACCAGTATTGGTACATCTTATGTCTGGGATTTCGGAGATGGCTCTCCGTTAAGTACTCAGGTAAATCCTATGCATATATATACCCATAGCGGAATTTACCAGATCAGACTGATCTCGACCTTGTTGAATGGCTGTAATTTAGCTGATACTATTACTAAACAGCTAGTAGTCCTTGACGATACATCCTATGCTATTCCTAATGCCCATATTTGTCTTGGAAACAGCATACAAATCGGGATTCCTCCAAATGGAAATCCATCGATTACTTATACTTGGGTACCTGGAAACTATCTTAATGATCATACCATTTCAAATCCTTTTGCCAGTCCTCCGGTAAATACTACCTATCGGTTATTGGTTTCTAATGGTATATGTTCCGATACGATAACTCAGATGGTTGTGGTTCATAAAATGCTGGTGGATGCTGGAAATGATACAACAATTTGTGAAGATTCAGTCAAGTTAACAGCGTATACACTGGAAAACCCCGTACAATATATATGGTCTTCAAACAGTAGTTTTACTGATACATTGAACAATAGTTTAGCAAATAGTTCAGCAATTGTTCATATTTCAACAAATTCAACATTCTGGGTGAAAATTAAAAATCAATGGTGCGAAGGGATTGACAGTGTGAAAGTAAGTTCTACATTTCTTTCGAATCCATCCATGTCGAAAAATCCAAGTTGTCATGATTCTTGCAATGGAATGGCATTGGTCATACCTTCAGGTGGTAATCCTCCTTATACCTATCTTTGGAATACAACATCTACCAACGATACAATATTCAATCTCTGTGCTGGTATTTATACTGTTACCGTTACAGATGCTCTCAATTGCAAATCATTTGCGACCATAACATTAACCAATCCTACTCCTTTAATTACAAACCCAATAGTTTCTCATGTTGCCTGTGCTGAAGTCTGTAACGGAAGTATCAATTCCAATGCATCCGGTAGTAGTCCACCCTATACCTATGCCTGGAACAATTCTCAAACAACAGCCAATATTTCAGGATTATGTTCCGGATTTTATATGGTGTTGGTTACTGACAGTAAAAATTGTATAGCCTATGATACTGCAAGTATATGGGTCAACAGTATATTTACAAACGTAAATGTTTGGGCAGACAAAGATACCATTTTTAAAGATTTAACTACCCGTTTACATGCTACACATTTAAACAATGTAAGTTATAGCTGGTATCCTACAACAGGTCTGAGCAATGCAAACAGTCCTGATCCCATTGCAATGCCTTTGGAAACAACAACCTATTATTTAAATATGACTGATCAGTTTGGGTGTAAACATACTGATTCAATTACGATATTTGTAATTGATCAGTTGTGTGGTGAACCTTATATTTTTATACCCAATGGTTTTACGCCAAACAATGATTTAAACAATGATTTGTTTTTTGTCAGGAGCAATATACTGGAAGAGATGAATATCAAAATATTCGACCGTTGGGGTGAAAACGTTTTTGAAAGCAATAACACAGAAATTGGTTGGGATGGTAAGTATAAAGGAAGCGTTTGTCAACCGGGTGTTTTCGTTTATTATTTTAAAGGCAAGTGCCAAAACCAAAAGTACTTTGAGAAAAAAGGAAATATAACATTGATAAGATAGAGGTGAATATTAAATACTTTATAAAATACTTTTTTTTACTACAATTATTTCTATTTCCTTTCCGGACAATAGGACAGGATTTTCATTTTTCACAATTCGCAAATTCACCATTAAATCTTAATCCCGCTCAAACAGGCTTTTTTAGAGGTTCACACAGGTTTGTATTAAATCACAGAAATCAATGGTCATCTGTAACCAAACCCTATAGTACAATTTCAGGTTCTTTTGATATGCAATTGCTGAAAAGAAAATTTAAACAGGATATTATTGGCATCGGTCTGGTATTCAACAGCGATAAATCCGGCGATGCTGCAATGGGCACTACTCAGGCCAGTCTTTCATTGTCATATACAAAAAGTTTGAACAGAAGAAATAGTCATTTTATTTCATTTGGTTTACAGGGTGGAGGTGCTCAGCACAAATTTGATTATACCCAGTTGAATTTCGACAATCAGTACAATGGTGATTATTATGATCCTGGCCTTTATAATGGTGAGAACTTCAATAGGGACAGTTATCTTTATATGGATATTTCTACCGGTTTGCACTGGTTTCTGCAATTGCAGGATCAATTGATGTTTAATGCCGGCTTTTCAGTTTTTCATCTCAATCAGCCTCAACTTTCATTTTTTGATAATAATAACGTGAAACTAAATACACGCTATGTTTTTTATGCTAATTCTTCTGTTGGCCTGGGTATTAATACTGATATGCTCCCTTCTCTCCTGATCATGAAACAAGGTCCCTATTCAGAGTTATGTTTAGGTACTGATTTTAAATTTATTAACAATAACAGTCCTTATTTTTACTCTGCGATTATTGTAGGTGCTTTTTTAAGAAATCAGGATGCTGTTATTTTGAAAGCAGGTCTTGAACAAAGAAAATGGAGTATCTGTCTGAGCTATGATTTTAATTTTTCAGGACTGACTCCTGCAAGTAAATATTTAGGAGGATACGAAATATCTGTAATATATATTGTTAATCAATTACATAAAAAGAAAGTGAAAGAGATTCCATGTCCTATTTTTTAATAATAAATACAGATATATTACATTGTTATTAACTAATTGGAATATTGTATTATACAATAAATTGTAACATATTTTGCAGTTTAAGAAACACAAGAATTTATAAAATTTGAAGATAATTGGGCGTAAAAATACCAACAAAATAATTAATGAAAATAAAAACAAAAGCATATCATTTAATGTTTCTTCAAAATTCAGATTTTGAATACTTTGTGCTACTTTGTAAAATTATGATTTTTGCTTTCTTTGTTATTATTACTTCAGATTTATCAGCCCAAACCAATGAAGAGTATAAAAAAACAGCAGATGAAGCTTATCAGAATGGTGATTATTATACTGCCGGTGTTTTTTATAAGATGTTACTGGATAAAGACAGCAATAATTTAGAAATAGCAAGA
>CAIUKU010000422.1 GCA_903899825.1 uncultured Bacteroidales bacterium
CAGTTAAATAAATATGCACTTAGTTTAACACAATTAGATTCGCTTTTAAAAACAAATTGTAATATAATAAAGCAAATCAATATCAGTGATGTAGATATGCTGATGGTAAACGATTGCAAATTAAATGAAATTGAGGCTTGTATGGAAATGCTTAAATATGAAAACATTGCCAGCCAGATTGATTTTAAAAAAAGAAATGAAATAGCCATTTACGAATATTTTACAGAAACATATACACAAACAACTCAACTTAGGGTTGTAATGAATCAATACATCAGCAATCTTGATTTTTGGTATTATAAAAAAGCGATGGAGTTTTTAGCCACATCCGATACCCTACAAGCAATCGATAAACTTGAAAAATCCTTGATGATCAATCCTTTTTACATTCCTTCATTGTATCAGAAAGCAATGGTGTATTTAAGCAATGCTCAAACCAATTTAGCATCAGGTATTGCTCAGTTTGTTGCTTTGAATTTATTTCCTGTTGATAATGAAAGGATGTTAATCAGAGCTATGAATGAACAGATTTATAAACAATATAAAACAAGAGGCGAAAAAATGCTCGCTTTAGATTTTTGCAATGAATCGCTAGAGATTTTTATGCAAGCAGATACTTTTTGTAATTATTTTAAATCTGCTGATTGCGAATATTTTAAAAATGGAATCAAACAGTCGAAATATGGATTGTACCGTTCCTATTTAAGGGTGGCTGATCAGGCCTTGGATGCACATAAATATTCAATAGCGGAAACATTTATAATGAAGGCTAAAGAATATGCTTTAAATAACAGAACCATAATTAATACCGATGAAGAGGCTGATAAATTCCTCAAACGCGTTGCAAAAAAATACATTGATCTGGGTACAAATTACAAACACAATGCTGAGCTTTCCCAATCTGAATATTATTTTGAAAAAGCAAGGGTCATCTGCAAACTTTTAAACGACAAAGAATGCGAAGCATTATTAGCAAAAAAAGAACAAATTATTGCAGAAAATACTATAATTCCGGAGAACAACAGTAAAATTGTTACAGCTGAAAAACAGTATTTGCCGGATAAAACAGCAAAAAAAAGCAGAAGCATTAATAAACGTCATAAAATCAACACTCAAAATAAACGTAAGAAAACAGCTTTCAAAACAGAAAAGTCAACGAAACCAGGTGTTTTTACAAAAAAACAAAAAAATAATTTTAAAAACCGGGATTACAATTTGTATTGTTCTTTGATAGAAATGGGTGATGATCTTGCAATGGCTGCAAAGTATGATGAAGCATTTGAAAAATACCAGGCCGCTAAAGAGATTGAAAAAAAAGTATTGCCCAGACCGAATCTGGTATTGGATTCCATTAAAAACGCCAGTGGATTAAAAAGTATCAATGCTCAGTTACAGTCAGCTGGCTTTTTGATCTGGGCAAACGAATTGAAACTGGCAGATACTGCTTATCAGTTTTGTATTTCATTACAAAAAAAGTACTTATTAGAAAATGATGCAATTGCCATCGCTTCTTTAGATCTGTTCAGAAAAAAAATTGAACAAAAAGCCTGTCAGAATTTACAGGATGAAATTGAGTTGTTGAACAGCAAAACAGCCAATTATATTAGCATCAAAGAATTTGAAAAAGCTCAGTTAACCATCACTGATGCTGAAAACCTGATCAATAAAAACAACCAATGCACCTTATCTTCAGCGAAAACGCAAAGACTCATTACAATTGTAAAACCCGTAACTGATTATTATTATTTAAAAGAAACAGCAAAAAAAGCTTTTGAAAATTCAGATTATAAAACATTTGCGGAAAACTATGCCAATGCTGACAGACTTTATGTACAAGCAAAATTAGACAGCCTGGGTATACCCAACAACAACCTTATTGCGTATCTGAAGTATCAATCCAAAGAGCAACCTATGTTGTATGTTGCCAACTATTTTCTCGAATTTTACAATTTTGACTATGCATTGGCTGCACTCAAATTACTCAAGGACAAAGGATTTGATGCAGGAAGACTAAAAGACATTCAACTCAGGCTGGCAGCAAAACAGGTGAAACTGGATAAACTGCAACAACCCGTCTTCAATGCCAGTGAGAATATCATTAAATATACAGCTGATGATAAATGGTTCAGGTTTTTTAATGCTGAATATAGGAAAAACTAACAAATAGGTTACTGCATCTTAAAAATAACAGTTATTAGAATAAACGTTATTCCGATTTCCCCCTGTCCATTTCGCGTTGAGTATCTTTGGTTTTCAGGGTTTCACGTTTATCGTATAATTTTTTCCCTTTGGCAATAGAGATATCGAGTTTCGCCAATCCTTTTTCATTGATAAACAATAAAGTAGGAATGATAGTGAGTCCTTTTTCCTTGGTTTTGTTCAATAATTTTCGCAATTCTCTTTTATTAAGCAAAAGCTTACGGTCGCGTTTGGGATCGTGATTGTTATAGGTACCGAAAGTGTATTCGGAAATGTGGAGGCTTTTGACAAACAATTCTTCACCCACAAATAAACAATAGGCATCGGCAAGGCTGGCTTTACCTTCTCTGAGTGATTTAATTTCGGTGCCGGTTAATTGAATGCCTGCGGTAAAGTTCTCCAGCAGAAAAAATTCAAACCAGGCTTTTTTATTTTTTATGTTGATCTGATTGGCCATAAGAATGCAAAAGTAGTAAAAATTAAATAAAA
>CAIUKU010000423.1 GCA_903899825.1 uncultured Bacteroidales bacterium
GAAAAATAATAAAATTATTTCAAGAATTGTTTCGATAAGCATTTTGTTTCTTTGGTCAATAAACGGTATAACTGCTCAGGAAACAGAAGTTAATAATTTTGAATCTGTTTTACAAGTTCAACAGTACGAAAGAGCCATTCATATTATGGCGATGTTATTGATTGGATTTGGATTTTTAATGGTATTTATAAAAAAATATGGACGTTCTGCACTTACAGCCACTTTTTTACTGGTAAGTATCTCTCTTCCTCTTTATTTTTTGATTCACACTTCTGGTCTTTTTGGAGCATCTAAAAACGAAATTGAAGAATTGATTCTGGCTGAATTTAGTGCTGCAAGTTTGTTAATTGCTGCTGGTGCAGTTTTGGGAAGACTAAAAATGTTCCAGTACCTGATATTGGGTTTATTTTTCATTCCTTTTTATATGCTTAATGAGTGGATTATTATTGAAAATGGGATTGGAATAATAAAAGGTGGCTTTGCTGATACAGGTGGATCTATTGTAATTCATGCATATGGAGCATTATTTGGTTTGGCTGTAGCAATGTCTATGACAACCAAAAAAGAGCTTGAAGAACCTATTGAAGCTGATGCTACCAGCGATAGATATTCTGTACTGGGGAGTATGGTTTTGTGGGTATTTTGGCCCAGCTTTTGCGCAGCACTTGTACCTGTTGAGTCTATCCCATATACTGTCGTTAATGTATTTATGGCCTTGTGTGGCTCTACTTTAATAACTTATATTTTGTCTTATGCTATCAGAGGAAAAATTAATATTGCAGATATTGCAAATGCAACACTCGCTGGTGGTGTTGCAATTGGTTCTACATGTGACCATGCAAACCATCCAACTGCAATTTTGATTGGTGTTATTGCCGGAGCTGTTTCTACTGTTGGTTTTGCAATCGTACAAAACAAACAACGAAAACTTATAAAATCTGTTGATACCTGTGGTGTTACGAATTTGCACGGCTTACCCGGATTAATTGGTGGTTTTTCTGCAATATTTATAGTTGCTGGCTTGAATGTATCCAGTCAGTTATCTGGAATTTTCGTAACAATTGTTTCAGCTTTGATTTTTGGCTTTTTTACCGGAAAATTTATTTCAATTTTCGGACATCGAAAAGAAGCTTACATTGATGCAGAGGAATTTATGGATGCCGACTAAATATTATTGAATCAACAGCTTGCATAATTAAATAGAAAAAGCCCTTAATGAATATTAAGGGCTTTTGTTGCTATATTAGTTTAGTATCGGCAACTATTTGGATCATCATCCTATCATACCAACACCAACTGTTTCATTGGTTGATTCATCTATCAAAATTAAACTACCTGTTACCCGGTTATTTTTATAGGCATCAAAAAATAAAGGTTTGGTTGTTTTAATTAAAACTTTTGCGATGGAGTTGAGTCTTACTTCTTTATCATCCGTTATTTTTTCTAAAGTATTGACATTTAATTTGTAGAGAACTTCTTTAACAATACATTTCACTTCTTTTGTTGTATGCATCAGATTATATCTTCCTCCGATTTGTAAAGGTTTTTGATTCATCCAGCACATCGTAATTTCAATATCCTGACTGATAAAGGGCATCGCTTCTTCTTTAACAATCATATCTCCGCGGCTGATATCAATATTATCTTCAAGTGTTAATGAAACCGACATTGGGGGAAAGGCCATTTCCAGTTCGTCTTCTATTAAATCAATTGATTTGATTTTGCTTTGCAGACCAGAAGGTAATACAGTTACCAAATCTCCTTTTTTAAAAATCCCTCCTGCTACCCTTCCGGCATATCCTCTGTAATCGTGATGTTCTTCGGTTAATGGTCTGATAACATATTGTACAGGATATCTGGCATCCTTGAAATTATAATCGTTTTCAATGGGAATACTTTCGAGTATTTGCATTAAAGTACCTTGATTGTACCAGGGCATATTTTTCGATTCATCCACAACATTATCGCCTTTTAATGCACTGATAGGAACAAAACAAATATCTTTTATATCTATGATCCCGGCAAATTCTGAAAAAGCCTTTTTAATTGTTTCATATACACTTTGTTTGAATTCAACAAGATCCATTTTGTTAATACAAACAACAATATGAGGAATCTGTAAAAGGGAAGCGATAAAAGCATGACGATGGGTTTGTTCGATTACACCATTCCGGGCATCAATCAGGATAATGGCAGCATTGGCAGTGGATGCGCCGGTAACCATATTGCGTGTATATTGCACATGACCCGGAGTATCGGCAATGATGAATTTTCTTTTTGGAGTAGCAAAATATCGATAAGCTACATCAATGGTAATACCTTGTTCTCTTTCTGAACGCAAACCATCAGTTAATAATGCCAGATTAATATAATCGTTTCCTTTTTGGATACTCGCTCTTTTAACAGCTTCCAACTGGTCTTCGAAAATAGATTTGCTATCGAAAAGCAACCTTCCAATCAGGGTACTCTTACCATCATCTACGCTTCCGGCAGTAGTGAATCGCAGCAATTCCATGTCTAAATATCCGTTTTTTGAAAAACTCATTTTATAATTTTATTAAAAATATCCTTCGCGTTTTCTATCCTCCATAGCAGCTTCAGAACGTTTGTCATCGGCTCTCCCGCCTCTTTCGGTAACGCGGCAGGCAGCAATTTCTTCAATAATTTCTTCCAGAGAATTCGCTTCGGATAACGTTACACCTGTACAGGTAATATCACCAATTGTTCTGCATCTTACTGTTTTTATCTCTGCTTTTTCGTGTTTTCTCAGTTTCATAAAAGGAGCTGTTGCCAACCATGCACCATCACGGCAAAAAACCTCTCGTTGATGGGTAAAATACAAACTTGGCATTTCAATGCTTTCCAGCAAAATATATTGCCATACGTCCATTTCAGTCCAGTTACTGATAGGAAAAACCCTGAAATGTTCTCCCATGTTTTTCTTACCATTGAATATATTCCATAGCTCAGGACGTTGATTTTTAGGATCCCACTGTCCAAATTCGTCCCTGTGAGAGAAAAAACGCTCTTTGGCACGGGCTTTTTCTTCGTCACGACGGGCACCTCCCATTGCAGCATCAAATTTATATTTTTCAATGGTATCAAGCAATGTTATTGTTTGCAGAACATTCCTGCTGGCATTGTAGCCATTTTCTTCAACTGCTTTTCCCTGATCAATTGATTCCTGAACAGAGCCAACAATCAGTTGTGCTCCTATTTTTCTTACTAAATCATCCCTATAATCGAGTGTTTCCTGGAAATTATGACCAGTATCAATGTGTAAAAGAGGGAAAGGTAATTTTGCAGGATAAAATGCTTTTCTTGCTAAATGGGTAATAACGATAGAATCTTTACCCCCCGAAAAAAGAAGAACAGGACGTTCAAATTGAGCTACAACCTCTCTGATAACATAGATAGATTCAGATTCAAGTTCACGTAAATGGTTTAAATGATGATTATTCATTGATTTATATCGTTTTTTCCCTTTTGTTTATCAAAATGCAAAATTAGGAATTTTTTGCAGATAATGAAAATGAAAGCACATATGATAAGATTTTATTTGTTAAAATGATTTATGTTTATTTTCATTAGATCATTACAATTTATAAAAAGAAAGACCTAACTCTTATTTCAATCCAATCCAGCAAATAAAATATTCAAAAACTTTTTTTCTTGCGAAATTGAATTTTTTATGAATAGCATTTTTTTTATAATAATGATTTGCTGCATTCCTGGTAAATTAGAATTAATTCTTTAAATATTATTATTTTAATAACCCTA
>CAIUKU010000424.1 GCA_903899825.1 uncultured Bacteroidales bacterium
ATATACTATTAAATAAATTCAAGCCTCAAACATCATATTCTATACATTTGATATTTTTAAATTAATGTTTATTTTTGTACTATTAATACCTTTAATATGAAATTTATATTACACAAACTAACGATTGCAGTATTTTTATTAATAGCAATTCCTTTTGTTTCGTTTTCACGTGATATTACTTCAATAAATAGCGGCTGGGAGTTTATAAAATCGCCAACAAATATTGATACTATTATAAATATATCTGGATGGAGTCAGGTAAGTATTCCTCATACATGGAATAACATGGATGCTCAGACAGGCAATGGTTTTTATGCAGGTACAGCATGGTATCGCCGTAAACTTGAAATACCGCAGGACAGCATTAATAAAAGATTTTACATTAAATTTTAAGGTGTAGGTCAGGTTGCTGATATATACATAAATGGGAAGCTAGCGGGTTCACACAAAGGTTCTTATAGTGCATTTAGTATTGATATAACCCGTTTAGTTAAGCATATTGGCGATAACTGGCTTTATGTCAGAGTTAACAATGAAACGAATCCGGCTCTTTTACCTGCCGAGAATTTCCTTTTCACTACTTTTGGAGGAATCTATCGACCTGTTTCATTTATTACTACTGAAGATGTTCATATAACGCTTTCTGATAATGGTGCATCGGGTGTTTATATCCGTCAGAAGGATGTTTCAACTGCTGCTGCTTCGATATCGATTGCATGCAAACTGGAGAACAATACACATTTCACAAAAGATATTCAGCTTAAAACTACTATTATAGATGCAGATGGGAAAATAGTCAGCGATACTACGATGCCTTATAGTGTAAATCCTACAGGAATACTTTCATATTATAACGAACATAAACTCGATAAGCCTCATTTGTGGAATGCTAAAGAAGATCCCTATTTATATAAAGTAAATGTACGTTTAATTTATGATGGGAAAGTTATAGATGAAATAAATCAAGCATTGGGTATCAGAAGTTTTAGCATTGACAAAGAAAAAGGTTTTATTTTGAACGGAAAACCTTATCGATTGTATGGAGTAAGCCGGCATCAGGAACGGGAAAATTACGGCAATGCTTTAACTAACGAACAACACCTGGAAGATATGAAACTGATCATGGAACTTGGTGCTACTTCCATTCGTTTTGCACATTATCAACAAGCAGATTATTTGTATCATCTATGCGATTCATTAGGAATAATATGTTGGGCAGAGATTCCTTTTGTAGGAATCTGGACAGGAAAGGAAACCGAGAATGCAAAGCAACAATTAATTGAATTAATTCGTCAGAACTTCAACCATCCATCTATCTATGTATGGGGTTTGCACAATGAAGTTGGTAAACCAGATGGTCTTTATTCAGGTCAGCTTACAGTTATTTTAAATGATGTTGCTAAAACTGAAGACCCCGATCGTTACACAGTATCTGTAAGTAATCAATGGTGGATCAAAGATCATCCTGTGCATTTTCATGCTGATTTGCAGGCATGCAATCAATACAGTGGCTGGTATGGAGGCAAGGCGGAAGAGTTAAATAAGTTTATAAATAACTGGTATCATTCAACGCCTGATATTCCTATCTGTATTTCGGAATATGGTGCTGAAGGTAATCCCTTGCATCAAACCTCTGATATGACACCACCTCCACCTCTTGGAAAGTTTTTTCCTGAAACATATCAGACATATTATCATGAAAAAACATGGGCTATTTTAAAAAGTCATCCCGAAGTTTGGGCAAGCTATATCTGGAACATGTTTGACTTTACCTGTCCTTTGTGGGACAGAGGAGAAATGAAAGGGCGTAACCAAAAGGGCTTGATTACTTACGACAGGAAACTAAAAAAGGATTGTTTTTACTGGTATAAAGCAAACTGGAGCAAAGATCCTGTTTTGTATTTAACAGCACGCCGTTATAGTGTACGTGATAGCCTGAATGATAGCTTTACAGTTTATTGTAATTTTGGCAAACCAATATTAGAGATTAACGGAAAAAAAATGCCTGAAATTAATTCCGGACTTACTCCGGTACATTATGTCTGGAATAATGTTAAGCTTCATAAAGGGAAAAACAAAATAAAAACTTTTGCAAAATTAAATGGTAAAATCCTCACTGATAGCTACGAAATAAATGTAAGATAAGCGAATATTTGGCTTAAAATGGTCTTAAACAGTTAAAAAGTTGAAATCAGGGAAATCGGTTTTGATAGAAAAAAAGTATTTTCTTGAAATGCTATAATAAAAAATGGTTAAGCCCCTTATATCGCACCGCTCAACCACTTACCCTTGCTATCTTCCATAATTACTTTTTTACTTATATAGTACATATTTTCAGATGTTTATATAGTATTATTTCTTACCTGTAACATTTTGGTTGCAAAAAACTATTCAATGAACTTTAAATTTACGTGGTTGATAATTCTGAAGATTAAATAACTGATGATGTACTATTTTGTTATTTATTCACCCACCTATTATATTTATAGTAAGTACTTAGTAGGTTTAAGTTTGAACCATATCTACGGTTGAATGCTGATGTGGTTTATAGTGTTTCCTTACTTTACAGTCAAGGTTTAAAGATACATTAAATTTTCCACTAATATCCCGTATTGACTTACCTTTATTCAATAGCGAAACTACTTCCTTGGATTTTGGTTTATTCAAGAAAACTTTGATGGTTTCATTGGCTCCTGATTCCCTGCCAAGCTTACCACCATTTAACAGGTAAGCATCCCTTCCCATTTTTGTTCTTGTAATCATCAGGTTATTAATATATTGTATTTAAAGTACTGTGATGATGTATTAAATTCACTGCATACTCATATAATGTAATTGTATTACTGATGTGCGATGTTCCGTTGTGATTGATGTAATGGTATTTGTTCCAATTAATACCTTTATATTTATTTTTGATATTTCGTAATAATTGATGATTTTTCCATTCTTTTTTGATATATTTAATTAACCAGTTCTACTGCTCAAATCTTATATACTTAAAAGGTTCTGTGGTGGTTGCCCCTTTTATTTTTTATTAAAATCAATAAAAATTTTCATCAAAATCAAAAATTAAATATGATTTTAAGAAAATCTTACTTATATATTAGTATAAATATAAGCTTAACTTAAAAACCACCATATGACACCACAAGTAAACATTTACCGAACAATTAAAAATCAGACAGTTTTCAGAACCACAAGTATTGATAAATGGTTAAGCTGGAGAATCCGCGCAAAGTGTACCACTAATTCCGCGGCAAAGTGGTCCTCACATTCCGCAGTAAACTGGTCCACCTATTCCGCGGCAAACTGTACCGCCTAAAACACAAATTTGTC
>CAIUKU010000425.1 GCA_903899825.1 uncultured Bacteroidales bacterium
CGTCTTTTAAATTAAAAGCTTACTCAAGGTGTTACTAATGGCAAGTTTTTCATTTGTTATATATCTACAATTTTATTTTTTAATGCATAAAGTATTAAACCCGATGTATTCTTACAATCTGTTTTTTCGAGAAGATTCGATTTATGGCTTTTAACGGTTTTAGGGCTTATAAATAATTTATCTGCAATTTCATCATTATTCAAGCCAATACAAATCAGTTGCAATACTTCACGCTCTCTTTCTGAAAGATGAGCAAGCTCTATGAATTCAGGTTTGTTTGTTTTTCCGAAATTTTTGATTATTTTCCTTAAAAGTTCATTTGAGAAATAGCTCTCACCCATCATAACAGTTTCTATCGCTCTTTCAAGCTCTATCATTCCGCTTGATTTTAAAATAAAACCCTTAACACCAAGATCAATCATTTTATAGTAATACTCTTCATCACCATACATGGTAAATGCTATTATTTTTAAGTCGGGTATCAGTTCCAGTGCTTTTTGAGTTGCTTCCATCCCGTTCATGTAAGGCATATCAATATCCATTAAAACCAAATCTGGTTTTTGATGTGCCAAAAGTTCAATGAATTCTTTACCATTTGAAGCTTCATCCATCACAATGGCAATATTTTCCTTGGTTAACAGCGATGTTAAACCCTGTCGAAAGATCAGGTGATCATCAACTATAATTATTTTTGGTTTCCCATTCGTATTTGAGTTCATTTCTTAATAATATTAATTATTAATACTGGGCTTTCCCATTATTTATATTCATAACAAATAAATATTTAACTCCATCACCGGGTTTGCTTTGCAATTTAACCTTTCCATCAATACTTTGAATCCTGGTTTGAATATTGTACAATCCTAATCCTTTTTTTAAGGACATTATTTCCGCAAAATCGAATCCAATTCCATCGTCCTTGTATTTTATCTGTAACTGTTTATCTGAATCGATTATTTTAATAGTAATGTTTTTTGCACGAGCATGTTTTATTGTATTATTAATACATTCGATGATAGTCCTATAGATCGCAACCTCTATTTCTTTATCAAAACGTCTTCTGTTATTGCTTTGAAAGTTAATTTTAAGAGAAGAAGTCTCAAGTTGTTTATCGATAAAACATTGAATTGCAGAATTTATACCATAATAAGTAAGCAAATGCGGACTCAGTTTATTTGATATTTCTTTTACTGTGGTCAACGCTTCTTCCAGTATTTCTCCGGCTTTTAAAATTGCTTCTTTCTGTGTTTTTTTGCTGTTTGGTCTTTCCGACCATTGCAGATAAAGCTTGATTGTAGAAAGCAAAGGACCTAAACCATCATGCAATTCTTTCGAGAAAAAAGCTCTTTCATTCTCTTCTGTTCTAACAATAGCCTGAAAGATATTTTTCTGAATTTGTTTTTTATCTGTAATATCATGAACAACTCCATATACCAGCTTTTGATAAAAATAGTAGTTTAAATGAATTGCTGCAAAAATCATCGTATGATCTTTTTTTAAACATTCAATTTCCAGTTTAAGCATCTTATCTGAATCATTGTTCTGATTGATAAAAAAACCTAATTCCTCACGGGATTCGGGCATAATTAAATGATTGATTTTCATACCTTCAAACTCATTTTCATCATATCCAAATATATGGCACATGGCATTGTTGGTATATTGAAAACTACCATTGCTGCATATAAATAAACCTTCTGTAACATTTTCAGAAATAAGCCTGTATTTCATTTCACTTGCTTTGAGAAGTTGCTTTACCAGTGTTTTCTCCGTCACATCACTTATACTCCCTCTGATACCAATAAAACAATCTGATTCATCATAAATTAAATGTGCAACCTGTGAAACCCATTTTATTGTTCGGTCAGCACAAATAATTCTGTAATCAATTTCGTTGGTGTCATTTTTTATCATGTTTGATTTTTCCGTTAAGTACTGATATACTTTCAAATCATCAGGATAAATAATATGTAGCATCAATCCGGAATTTTGCATAAATTCTGTTGAGGTATGACCGCTTATTCGTTTACAGGAAGGAGAGACATAGATATAATTACCATCATAATTTTGCCAGTATTCCCAATTATAAGTAAAATCAGCTACCGTTCGGAATCTTTCTTTATTTGCAAATAATTCTGCTTCACTAGCTTTTCTCTCCTCAAGAAATTGTATTTTAATCAAAGCCAGGCTGATCTGTTTAGATACAGATATAAGAAAGTTAATTTCATCTTGCGTCCATAACCTTTTTTCTGAAATTTGATTCAACGTAAACATATAGTATCCATTTTCATAAAAGGCAAAAGGAAACCACAACAGGCTTTTAATATCTAAATACTTGTGTAAAATATTTGCTGATTCATCCTTAGTAAAACATTCATTTATTTCATCATAATAGCTTACAAGGTAATTATGTGTATTTTCAATCGATTTTAATGCATTTAAATACATTTCTAAAGCATTATATTTACCTAAAACAGACTCTATTTCAGGAAAATCTTGATTAATCCATTCACACATATCATTAGCCAAATTTTTATCAAAAGAAATTTTATAAATTAATATTCTATCTAACTTTAATGTTTGACCGATAATTCGGTTCGCATTTTCTAATATTTCCTTTGCATCTTCATTGATAATAATTAATTCAGCTATTTTATTCAAGGCAATTGTATAATACAATTGTTGTTTAGAATAGATTTCAGACTGTTTGATATCTGTTATATCCTGAACAACAGTAAATCGAATTGTTCCATCATAAAGTGAAATATTATCTGCTGAGAGAATTACATTTTTTATATTCCCATATTTGGTTTTTAATTCGGTTTCTAAATTATGCAATTTCCCATATTTATCAATCTTCTGAGAAATTCCTGCTCTTATTTCTGAGCTCATTATACCCAATTCAATTGCTGTTTTTCCAATCACTTCCTCTTTCGCATACCCAAATAACTTAGTAAACGCATCATTTACATCCAGATAAACGCCTGTTAAAAGATCAGTTAAGCCACATGCTGATGGATTTAAATAAAACACTTTTGCAAATTTTTCTTCAGATAATTTTATTTTAGAAATATCTCTGGATAACACAAAAAATACATTTTGACTATTCCAAATACCTGGTTTTATTTTGGATTCAGCATAAATATAATCACCTGATTTTTTTCTGATGGGTAATGTACAGCTATCAGTTTCACCTGCAATCATTGCAGTAATTGTTTGAAGAGCTTCTTTTAAGTATTCTTTAGGATATATAATAATTACTGATTTTTCAATAAGTTCATCAATCTTATATCCAAGCCTTACTAAAACATTAGAATTGACATGTTTAATTTTCCCTTTTTCATCAATTACAAATAGAAGATCATCTATTGTATTGAAAAATTGTTCATAATTTTCTTTAATTTTATTAATATTAAAATTTGAAGTTAATAATTCAGCTGTTCGTTCACCAACAAGATTTTCGAGATTTTCATTAAGATACTTCAATTCTTCTTCCATTCTTACACGTTGAGTGATATCCCTATAAATAGACTGATAAGTTCCATTGGGCATCATCTTGGTCCTCATTTCAACTGTAATTTCAGTTGAATCGGGTCGTAATATATTTCTTTCACTAATAACAACTTCTCCATTTCTGAGTTTATCAAATTGGAAAGGTGATTTTTTTATACTCCTATTTGTAAAAATAGAATCGGTAATATTTTTGCCTATTACTTCACTTTTATACAAACCCAACATTGAACAGATGCATGAATTTGCATCAATTATAATTCCATCATTTGTTCCGATTAAAATACCATCTACAGCAAGTTCAATTAAATTCCAGTAGCGGTCGCGGCTGTCTCTGATTTGAATTTCATACATTTTGCGTTCTGTGATATCGGTAGCAATTCCTCCAAGCAGTTCTGTCCTACCATCATCAGAAATAAGAAATTTCTGTGTTACATAATGATGCATACTTCCATCAAGATGAAGATAACTTTCTTCAGTTTTTTTATACCCCATCTCGAAAGTACTGTTATCATCAGCCAGTATTCTCTCTGCAGTTTGCTCATCAAAAATTTCATAACTAGTAAGGCCTAACCATTTTGAAGCACCTAATGTAATGTCCATATTTTTATTCGCATAGACTAATCTGTTTTCAACATCTTTAATAAAAACAGTGGCTGGTAAATAATCCATAAAAAGTGAGAACCTTTTTTCACTTTCTATTATCTTTATATTTGCGAGCTTAATGGTTTGTTCAGCAGCAATGCGTTCAGAAATATCACGAATAATCAACTGAATAGCACTTTTATTTTCATACCGAGCAGATGATGCTTTAACCTCAATATCAATAACTTTTCCATCCTGGTTGATCAATTTTTCAACAATCATAGGCAATACTCCGCCTTCTTTTGCTAATTTTTCCCTATTTTCAATAACAGTTACATGATAATCCGGATGAACAAATTCAATTATTAATTTTCCATATAATTCTTCTTTTGTTTCCGCTGCAAATAATTGAACACATTGTTTATTAACATAAACTATTTTACCTTCAACAAAAATTACAATAGCATCTGGTAAATTTTCAACCAATTCTCGGTATTTGCTTTCACTTTCTATTAAAGCAAGTTCTGAATGCTTACTTTGGGTAATATCCATGTGAGTACCAATTAATCGCATCGCTTTGCCATTTTCATCGCGTTTTACTGCCTTTCCCCTGCTTAATATCCACCGCCAGCTACCGTCCTTTGCTTTCATTCTGAACTCAAGGTTAATACTTTCAATGGTATTATTTACACAAGCATCATTATAAGCCAATGCTTTCTGCCTGTCGTCCGGATGTAGTAATTCCTGCCAGATTTCTATCGAACTTTCAAATTCATTGGGCTGATATCCCAGTATCCTGAAATAACCCGGACTATAATAAACTACACCTGATTTAACATCCCAATCCCACAAACCATCATTGGCTGCATCCATAGCCAGACTAAATTGCTCTTTGATTTTTTGCAATTCTTCATCAGCATGTTTACTTTCAGTAATATCCAGAACCATACCTAACCAACCAATAATTTTACCTGAAGTATCTTTTATATATTGACATTTCTCATAAACATGTCTTATTTCACCAGTATGTTTCCTTACAATCCTATGTTCAATCTCATATCCGTTCTTATTCTCTTTCAATGAACTAAAATAAGCAGCTTTCACCAAATCACGGTCTTCAGGATGAACTAAATTAAGAAATGCTTCATATGTGTCAGAAAATTCCTGAGGATTCAATCCGAAAATATGATATACTTCATCAGACAAAATAAGTTGTTCTGAAATAACATCCAGCTCCCAGCTGCCTATATGAGCAATTTTCTGAGTTTTATTCAACCGCATTTCACTTTCAAGCAATTTTTGATTTAATTGCTTAGTTTGAGTGATGTCGGTTAGGGTCATCAGGCATTTATCTCCATTTCGGTTTAATGTACCGCTAAGATAAACACAAAGTTGAATATTATTATGTGTAAAAAGACAGATTTCACATGATTCTTCATTTTTATTTTTAAAAATTTCATCAAGAAAATGATTAAATATTGGTTTGGTTTCGTCTGAAACAAAAAATCCAAACCTACTCCCTATTAATTTTGAACGTTCTCTACCGATTATCTTTAAACCTTTTTGATTGATTGTAATAATTTCGCCTATATGAGATAGAGAAAAGTATGCGATCGGGGAAAAGTCATATAATTCAACAGCATCCTGTACATTCTGCAGTGCCAGTAAGAGCTCTTCATTCTGCATTTCAAGTTCCAGCTTATGGACTTCCAATTCATGATAAAGCTTATATATTTCAATATCTGCATATTTTGAGTTTATATTAATTGAAGATTTACTTTTCACTAAAGCTTCTGCCTTTTGACGAAGTATGCTTAAATCTGTTAAAGAGTTCTTTAGTGCTTTCATTCTAACTGAATTTATGTACAAAAAAAATGCTTTTGCTTAATCAAAAG
>CAIUKU010000426.1 GCA_903899825.1 uncultured Bacteroidales bacterium
CAGAAATATGAAAATATGCTCCCAAAAAGAAGAATAAAAGGGAAGTTGTTTTTTTGGTTATATTTTTTGATAACTTCTTTTGCTTTATATTACTTATAGATTAAAAATTTATAAAATACAATCAACAATGAAACAAATAAAACCAATCACAATTCTAACAATGATGATACTGACTCAAAAGCTCTCAGTATAACTCCGTGTTAACCTCTGTGTAATTTATAAAAATATTATAACACAGAGAATCACAGAGTATACACAGAGTATCACAGAGTCTTAATATTATTTTAAGATAAGCTCTTTAAATGAAATATTTTACATCTAGTGATGGTGAAAGATAAGACTCTATACAATTGGCACTGGTTGACATACGTAATTAATAAAACATATGAATATTGGAATCCTGTTATTTATAGTGTTAATTATAAATGTTGCTTTATTATAATATGCTATTTCCATTGTCATTAATACAAGGGACATACGCATAAGTAGTTCAATATAATAGATTTATGCAGGATAACATAAAATTGACTGCTTATCATACTACGCTACACTGCAAAAAAAAGAGCTTAGCAATCAGCTAAACTCTTTTTGATCTTTAATCAAACTATTTTAATTGTATTTCTGTGCATCCCAACCGTTGACAAATAAATACTGGCAGGCAGCAGTATTGTCGGGATTCTTTTTCCAGATAACAGCCGTAACAAAAATATTTCCGAGATTCCATTTTGGATCAAGGGTAATTTTACAATTATAGTCAATTATCTGATTAGCATTAAATGAGGTAGCCGTTGAGAATTTTTCACCATAGGCATTGTTCATTACCTGTGATGCTCTTACTACATTGTTATGTTTATAATCAGACGCTCCGGATGCTTGTTTATAACCGGTTCCGGCAGTAGCACCACCATTAATATTGTGTTCACAGGCAAAGAATGTAACATAATACTCACCGCTGACATTTTTGAAGAATTTAATTTTTGAAGCAATGCTCATGATATTACCGGAACGGCTAACAGAAAACTTTAGCTGTGCTTCGGGTGTTCTTTTTAAGATAGAATCAATAGAAAGCTGCAGACTGTTGTAGCTTATATAATTGTCACCAATAAAGAACTGTGGAATACCTGATCCACCATCACGGGAGTTTTGGTATGAATAACGCAGTCCAAAACAATCCATAGAATCCTGGGGGAAATTACAGTGAAATGCAAGTGCTATAATTTTACCCGAATTGGTTTTCTTTGCCAGATTAAAATTATTATAACCGCTACTTCCACATATACCACAAGTGGTTGAAGTAAGTTCTCCCATGAATGCCCATTGTTTCATTTCAGGGGTCAAGTCATTAGCATTAGTAGTTTGCTTTGAAACTTCTTCGTATTTATTACAAGATAATACAAATAGAAATAAAAAAATGTAAAAGAATAAATTTAATTTTTTCATAATCAGACAATTTTGTTTTTCAGTTGATATTTTTTAATATTTTATTCTCCTTAGACAACATAAAAACAAAAAAAGTTGTCTGTTAAAAAAACTAATTATTATTTTATCATTTTTTACTATGAAAAAAGCATACTTATTCATTCTTATTTTATTAGTTACAGACCTCGCTTCAGCACAAATGATGTTTTCACCGGCTGAAAAACAACAAAAAACTATTATTAGTCAGTACGATGAAACAAACAGCCTAAATGAAATGATGCGTCGCAGAAAAAGCCGGAGAGGCAGAGGCAGAGGCAGAGGTAGTAATTTTGCTGCCGGAGGGAGCATTACAACGATGAAACTTTTTGAATCTGCATTTGATGATAAATTCAGAATAGGAATGGGAGCCAATGCCTGGTTTAATTTGAGCGAAAGCAATGCTATAAAGGGTGGCGTTTATTATTTCCTGCCTGCAACTAACGAATTTCTTGATATAAAAAATACGACTTCTTATTTTCAGATAAATTTACATTTTCAACAGTTTGTAGCAGGAAGTTCCAAAGATGATGTTGGGTTTTATGCTTTTGGAGGCTTTGGATATATCGTTAATTTCAACAAAACAGAAACTACAGATATAATTATCAATGCCAGGTATACCAATGTCAATATTGATTTAGGTATAGGCGCCCAGTTTAATCTGAATTTTGCATTTGCTTTTGTAGAAGCTCAGGGAAGCCTTGGTTTGCTGAAATTTGAAATCCCCACTGATGCATCTAATGGTATCAATGTGCCTTCGTTTATGAATTTCAGGGCAGGGATGAAATTTCCTTTGAATTTTTAGATAAAAAAAAGAGGTTGTATCATTTAACAACCACTTTTTTTTCAAATAAAAATCTGATAATACTATATCAAATACGCATACATCGCATAAAAAGCAGATGCAGCGACCAAGTCACTTATTTTAACTTTTTCATCAGGCGCATGGGCCATTACTTCGTTGCCGGGTCCGAAACCGATAGTTGGTATACCGTACATTCCGTTTAAAGCGATGCCATTGGTAGAAAATGTCCATTTATCAACCAAAGGGTTTTTATCAAACAGTTTTACAAAAGCTTCTTCGCCGGTGGTAACAGCTGTATGATCAGCAGGAATTTTCCAGGTAGGATAATATTTTTCCATACCATAATGATTGCCTGTAAAAGCAATGCCATCATAATACAATACCTCAACTTTTGCATCCATATCTTTTACAATATCTTCTATTTCTTTTACTGCAGATAGTTTGGTTTCGCCCCATGTCAACCTTCTGTCGAGGTGAATGCGTGCATAATCGGCCACGGCACATAAAGAAGGACTGCCCGAAATAATTTCGGATATGGTAACACTGCCTTTACCCAGAAATTCATCGGTAGCCAGGCGTTCGTTGAGTTTTTCTATTTCCAGCGCGGCACGGGCAGCCATGTAAATAGCATTTTTGCCTCTTTCGGGTGCTGAACCATGAGAAGACAGGCCTTTGAAATGAACATGTATTTCCATACGGCCACGGTGTCCGCGATAAATGTTCAGATTGGTGGGCTCTGTACTAATGGCGAAGTCGGGTTTTATTTTATCTTCTTCAATGATATATTTCCAGCACAAGCCATCGCAATCTTCTTCCATTACACTGCCAACAAAATAAATCGTCAAATCTTTGTCGAAACCCAGTTCTTTCAAAATTCTACCTGTAGTAACAAAAGCTGCGGGACCTCCTTCCTGATCTACGGTACCACGACCATGCACAAAGCCGTCTTTTATTTCGCCTGAAAATGGATCAAAACTCCAGTTGTCGAGGTTACCAACATCCACAGTATCCATGTGTCCGTCGATGGCTAAAATCTTTTTGCCATTGCCTATGCGACCAATTACATTGCCTATTCCATCGATAAACACTTCATCAAAACCGGCTTCTTCCATTTGTCGTTTGAGTTCGTATTGCACTTCTTTTTCTTCCATGCTGAGTGACTTAATTTTCACAAGTTTCGAAAGATTTTCAGCAGTATAACTGCTGTATTTCTCAGCCAATGCCTTTATTTTTTCTGCTATTTCTGTCATGATTATTTTTTTCTAATTATTTACAAATCTACTATTTTTTTAAAACAAAAAGCTATTTTTGTACTGAAAATATTTATAAAATTAAATACAAAACATTATGACAATAGTAAATATATACCTTACCTTTAATGGTAATTGCGAAGAAGCTTTCAACTTCTATAAATCAATACTCGGAGGCGAATTTTCGTATGTAGGAAAATTTAAAGATATGCCGCCCATGGATGGGAAAGCTTGTCCTCCTGAGGATGCCGATAAAATTATGCACATTGGCCTGCCTGTCAGCAAAGAAACTGTGCTAATGGGCAGCGATAGCTCAGAAATTTTCGGACAGCTTACAACAATAGGTAACAATTTTTCTATTTCATTAAATACAGACAGCAAAGAAGAAGCCGACAGATTATTCAACGGTCTTTCCTCAGGTGGAAAAATAACGATGCCTATGAACATAACATTCTGGGGCGATTACTTTGGAATGTTTACCGATAAGTACAGCATCAACTGGCAAATAAGTTTTGCCGAAAATCAAAATCAATAAATAATTCGAATCAAGCATTAAATTTTATATACCACAAAGACACTAAGCATCCATAAGTGTATTTTTATTCTATTTTCTAAAATTAATATATTAATTTTGTGACATTGTGGCTTTGTGGCTAAACATGAATTTTTATAATTTTCAAGCCTTGGTTCTCTTAAAAAGCAGTTTACACTCAAAAAATACAACATCTGTTTCTGCTATAATTAATGATGAAGTTGTTGAAAGTTTAAAATTTGCAGATATGCTGGAAGAATGGGTTTGTCTGGTATGTGGCGATATAAAAATCTGAATTTTGGAATTTATTAACCTTAAAAATATTATCATGGAAAAAAAATCGTTAAAAGGAACAAAAACCGAACAAAACCTCTTGAAATCATTTGCAGGTGAATCACAAGCCCGTAATCGGTATGAATTTTTTGCAAGTGTTGCAAAAAAAGAAGGCTACGAACAAATTGCTGCTATTTTTATGGAAACTTCCCTTCAGGAAAAAGAACATGCAAAACGATTCTTTAAATTTCTGGAAGGAGGAATGTTAGAAATAACAGCTGCATATCCTGCCGGTATTATCGGAACTACCAAAGAAAACCTAAAAGCTGCTGCTGAAGGCGAAAACGAAGAATGGACAGATTTATATCCTCATTTTGCAGAAGTTGCCAAAGAAGAAGGGTTTCCTGAAATAGCAACAGCTTACAAAATGATAGCGAAAGTTGAAGCTGAGCACGAACGCAGATATTTAAAACTTTTACAAAACTTGTCCGAAGACAAAGTTTTTATGAAAAACGGCAAGGTTTGGTGGAAGTGTCTAAACTGCGGTTATGTATATGAATCAGAAAAAGCACTGGAAAACTGCCCTGCTTGTCTGCATCCAAAAGCTTATATGCAGGTTAGAGAAGATAATTACTAAAAAAAGTTCAAAGAAGGCCGTTTAAAGCCGGATAAAAAAAACGATTCTATCTCTTCAGAGACAGAATCGTTTTTTGTTTGTTATTATTTATAATTTTGAAGCAAATTAATAAAAAAACGATCATCATGCACCTTTTAAATAA
>CAIUKU010000427.1 GCA_903899825.1 uncultured Bacteroidales bacterium
GTATTTAGCAATATTATTTTTTTGTTAAATTTACAAAAACAGTAAAATATTATTTTACAAGATATTATATATACGTAGTATTTAAATTGGCTTATTAAATAAAATAGTGTAAGTTATGTGCAAATACTATTCTATACTTTTCTTTATCTATCAATTATCTTCTGATTTTTTGTCTTTTGATTTAAATAATTTAGCCTTAGATTAATATTTTATTTTCAATCTCGGTTTTATACTGTTCAATCAACTGTTAAGGTAGTTCAATTAAAAACATTTATGCTTTTTATCCTTAATGTATAATTTTGCCAAAAAATATTTAAGATGTTTGAATTATTAGGAAAACAATTAAGAAAGCCATCCGGTTACTGGGGAAAACTGGTAGCTAAAATGATGGATAAAAGAAACAAAAAGTTTTATAAAGAGATTATCAACATTCTAAATGTAAAAAATGGCGATAAAGTACTGGAAATAGGTTACGGATCTGGCATGGGCATTCAATTACTTGCAAATACCAAAGTTGACTGCAAAATTCATGGTATAGATTTCTCTGAATTAATGTTTAACGAAGCTTCAAAACGGAATAAAATACTGATTGAGAGCGGAATTCTTCATTTACGATTTGGAGATCTGTTGACCTCTGATTTCAACAATGAAAAGTATGACAAGGTTTTTTGCGTCAATGTAATTTATTTCTGGAATGATCTTCAGCTCGTTTTCAAAAAAATCAATTCAATTTTAAACGATAGTGCTGTCTTTTGTATATTTATGACGCATGAGAAAGAATTTCAACATCAGAAATTTGCAGTTGATTTCTTTAAATACACAATAGAAACTGTTGTAGAGGAACTTAGAAAATCCGGTTTCAGCGATGTAAACTATACTTTTGAAAAAGGTTATTTTATTTCAGCCATCAAATAACAAATAGAATGAAACTGAAGTTTCAATCATCCATTAGAAAAGGATTGCGTATTATGTTGTATTTAGTTTTGGTCTTAATGGCCTGCTTACTATTGATTACAGGAGTCTTGTTATTTTATAGTCCCGGAAAAGCATTGCCTTTTAGGGATAAAAACAGAAATCTGCTTAAGAACAGTATATCCGAAAAGATAGTTGTAAAAATAAACGGTCTTGAACAGGGAATGTTTATCAAAGGAAAAGATTTATCAAAACCTCTGCTACTTTTCCTTCATGGTGGTCCAGGTATGCCGGAATATGCCATCAGCAGGAAATACCCCCTTGTACTGGAGAACTATTTTACAGTTTGTTGGTGGGAACAAAGAGGAACAGGATTATCCTACAATGCTGATATAAAACCCGAACAACTGAGCTTTGAGCAATTGATTTCAGATGTAATTGAAGTTAGCAATTACCTCAGAAAACGTTTTAAACAGGATAAGATTTATCTGATGGCACATTCAGCCGGCAGCTTTATTGGCATTCAGGCAGCAGCCAAAGCACCTGAGTTGTACAAAGCATATATTGGTATGGCTCAGATTTCAAACCAGTCAGTATCGGAAAAACTGGCTTACAAATATATGATAGACGCGTTTACGAAGCTGGGGGATAAAAAAATGCTGCAAGCTTTTGAAAAATATCCGATTGCTGCTATCAATACACCTTCGTATTATACCATGCGTGATGCGCCCATGCACAAACTGGGGATAGGCACCACACATACCATGAAATCGGTAATCACTGGTGTTTTCTGGCCGGTGATGCTTAACCGGGAATATACACTGACTGAAAAAATAAATATATGGCGGGGTAAATTCCTTAGCACAAAAACTGCCGGCTTATGGAATAAACTGGTTGTAACAGATCTGACAAAAAAAATCAACAAACTGGATATACCTGTTTTTTTCATGCATGGCATATACGATTATACCGTATCTTATACATTGGCAAAGGATTATTTTGAGGAAATACAATCTCCTGAAAAAGCTTTCTATACCTTTGAACACTCGGCTCACAGTCCTTTATTTGAAGAAACCGAAAAAATGCAGCAAGTGTTACAGGAGATTATTTTAAAAACAAACATAAATCAGCAGTTTTAAATAAAATCAGGAATGAAAAAGGAATTGGTAAAAGGATTAAACAAAATGGTTTTATGCAGGGTGCTGCAAATGCTTAAACTGGTATTCAGAAAGCCAATGCTTACAACTTTTGCATGCAAGGTATTTATCAATCAGTATAAAGCATATATTAAAAGAAAAAACTGGTTAATACAGGATGTTAATGTTCCACCTGTTATGATTGTAAGCATTACACAAAAATGCAATCTGCAATGTAAGGGATGTTACTCAAAAGTATTGCATACATCTGCAGCTAATGAATTGAATATTGCAAAATTCCGTCAGTTATTAACTGAAGCTGACCAGTTGGGTATTTCAACTGTATTTATTGCCGGGGGTGAACCATTTATTAAGAAGGAATTAATTAATGCAACATTTGATTTCCCCAATATACTTTTTCCTATATTTACCAACGGTGTCCTAATTGATGAATCAAGTATTTCAGAGCTAGCTGCACATAAAAACCTGATTCCTATTATCAGTCTGGAAGGCAACAAAATACAGACTGACGACAGACGTGGAAATGGAATATTTGACAAAACGGAACAACTGATGCAGCGTTTCGAGCAAACGTATCTTCTTTGGGGCGTTTCAATTACCTTGACTTCTCAGAATTTCAATACAGTAATTAATGACATTTATATCAAAGACATCATTGCAAAAGGATGCAGTTTTGTTTTTTTTATAGAATATGTTCCCGTAGATCAAGCATCTGAATACCTTGTTCTGATGCCATTGCAACGTGAAAAGCTAATGGTGAAGCTAGCAATGTTTAAGAAAAATATAAATGCAGTATTTTTTGCCTTTCCGGGCGATGAAGAAAAAACAGGGGGCTGTCTGGCTGCCGGTAGAGGCTTTATCCATATTAATGCCCAGGGAAGCGTGGAACCATGCCCATTTGCAGCATTCTCCGATATGCAGATAAGCAATTCAAGTCTCAAATCTGCCTTACAGTCTGACATTATGAAAACCATCAGGGCAAACCATCATTTATTGACTGAAACCAAAGGTGGTTGTGCATTATGGGCCAACAAAGAAATTGTAAAAGAAATGATTAATAATGCTAGCAATTTTCAATGAGAAATAAAAAGAAGTTATTTTCCATTATTTTCAATTTCATCCGATTCTAAAATTCTATTACCGGTTTTCTTATCTTTTGCAATGCGTAACATTGCAAAAGCAACCTTATATGCTTCTATACCCCTGTATTTCTTTAATTTTCCAAAGAAAAATACTCCAAATCCTTTCATAAAAAATATAGCAAGGCGTTCTCCCAATCTGAATTCGTCGCGTTTCCCGAACAACAATGAAGGTCTCAGTATGACAACAGTAGGAATATTCATCTGACTGACAGCTAACTCCATCCTCCCTTTGGTATTGAGGTAAAAGTTGCCTGAGGATTGATTTGCGCCAAGAGATGAGATTACAAAGAATTTTTCAAGTCCGGATTGCTGACATCGTTTAGCAATATTTACAGGAATTTCATAATCTACCTTAAGAAAGGCTTCTTTACTACCGGCTTTTTGAATGGTTGTTCCAACACAACAGAATACAGCATCTGCTTCTATATTATCCGGGAGATGATCAAAATCAATAATCTTTACAGTAATTTTGGTAGATCTAGTTTCAATAGCTCTCCTGACCCAAATCTCAACTTCATTAAAATAATTATCTTTTTCAATTAAATCAAGTAGACAGTTGCCTATGAGCCCGGTAGCTCCGATAATAAGTGCTTTCATGACTGACGTTTTAATTAGATAAGAATAAAGCTTTTACTTTTTTTAGCCTAAACATTTGGTAGTATTTCTTTATTTTAAATTAAAAAAATTGTGAATAAGACTTACTGATAATAGCTGAAATGAGACTTGTAAGCCCTCATCAAAACAGTATAAACTTATTAATAAAACAAGAACTAAACGATATAGTTTTGTTATATGATACCTATTCTCCTTCATTTCAGATTTATTTTTAACTTTGCATATATTAAAAATTAAAAATGCAATGATAAAGAAACTTTTCATTTTAACGCTGATTATTTTCAGTCTGAATATGCTGAATGCCCAGCAGCTGACAATTGTAAACAAAACAAAGAGTGAATATAACATAGTGCTGCCAAAAAAGGCAAGCAATTATGAAATTACTGCGGCACATATATTGCAGGATTATGTTCAGAAAATATCCGGATGTAAGTTGCCTGTAATAAAAGACAATGAAAAGTCGAAGCCAAAAGAAATATTGATTGGGATTACAAACAGAACCAAAGATGATATCATCAAAAACAAAAAACAAAGTCTGAATGAAGATGGGTATTATCTGTATACCAGTGACGAAAAATTGCTGATACTTGGTGGTTCCGGCAAAGGTATTATTTATGCTGTTACAGGTTTATTGGAAGACTTTTTGCATTGCCGTAAATATTCACCTGCTGTAGAATACTTTCCTCGTCAGGAAACAATTCTACTTCCCCAGATAGATGACACACAAATACCACCGGCTGAAATCCGAATTGTACATTGTGAATTTTCAAATGACACCTCCTATGCTTATTTCCGCAAAATAGTGCAGACAAAAGATATTTGGAATGAAGGCAATTATCGTGGATATTATGTTCATACCTTGCCCAGAATTATTCCTTCAGAAAAATATTTTGCAGCACATCCTGAATATTTTTCGCTGATAAACGGAGTGAGGGTTCCTTATGGACAGTTTTGCCTCTCAAATCCGGATGTTTTAAAGATTACAATTGCCGATTTAAAGGAACAAATAGCTAATCATCCGTCTTTGAAATACTGGTCGGTAAGTCAAAGTGACAATTATTACAGTTGTGAATGTGATCAATGTAAGGCAATTGACAAAGAAGAAGGATCTCCTTCCGGTTTGATGATACGTTTTGTGAATGAAGTAGCTAAAGCTTTCCCCGATAAAATTATAACTACACTGGCTTACCAATATACCCGTAAACCTCCATTAAAAACAAAACCTCTCGACAATGTAATGATTACGCTCTGTACCATAGAACTCAACCGTAGCCAGCCCATTGAAACCGATACAGGAAGTACAGCTTTTGTCAGGGAAATTACAGAATGGGGCAAAATTACCAATAAAATCATGCTTTGGGATTATGAAACCCAATTCTCCAGCTCATTTGGACCTTTCCCATTATACAATACCCTTCAGCCCAATATTCAGTTTTTTACAAAAAACAATGTGATAGCACATTTCCAGCAATGCAACGGTAAACACAG
This sequence comes from uncultured Bacteroidales bacterium, assembly GCA_903899825.1. Taxonomy (GTDB): domain Bacteria; phylum Bacteroidota; class Bacteroidia; order Bacteroidales; family JACABE01; genus JACABE01. The sequence continues at coordinate 5,315 of CAIUKU010000427.1, forward strand.
TGAAAATTTCGGGGAACTCAAGTGCTATTTGCTCAGCAAACTACTCTGGAATCCCAATGCTGATGCAGCTGCAATCATTGATGATTTTATGAAAGGATATTATGGAAATGCAGCAACTTTTATTCATCAGTATTTTGATCTCTTACACAGCGAATGTAAAAAAGCCGGAGTAAAACTGGACATATATGGAAATCCGGTTTGGCTGGCACAGAATATTTTATCCGCAGACAATATGAAAATTTATAATTCTCTTTTTGATAAAGCAGAGCAGGCAAGCGCATCGAATCCTGAAGTTTTGGGAAGAGTAAAAGCAGCCCGTTTACCTATCATGTTTTCTGCAATAGAAATAGCCAAAACAGACTTATTCGGACCCAGAGGCTGGTACAACGAAGTGAATGGTAAATATCTTCCTAAAAAAGAAATGAATCAGATGTTAGAGGATTTTTATGCAATGTGTAAACACGATTCTATTCAGGCACTGAATGAAAAAGGGCTAAGTCCTGAGTTCTATTACAATTCAACTTTACGTGCTATTGATGTCCAGGTTGAAGGAAACCTGGCTTTTAAGAAAAAACTTATTTGCCAACCTCCATCTGATCCGAAATATACTGGTATGGGGCCTCAAATCCTCACAAATGGCGTTAGAGGTACAGAAGATTATAAAATTAACTGGCTGGGATGGGAAGATGAGGATGCAGAAATAATACTGGATTTGGACAGTATTATAAAAATCAGTGAAATTAATATAAGTACCCTGCATTTGCCGGATGTTTGGATACTACATCCTGCTGCTGTTTTATGCATGGTTTCAAATGACGGAATAAACTATGCAACTATAGGCAACGAAAAATCGGATACTGAACTCAAATACAAAACTGATATCAAAACCTTTACATTTAAGGTTAAAGACAGCCATACCAGATTTATAAAGTTTAAGCTAACCGGAGTTAAAAAGCTTCCACAATGGCATGCCTATAAAGGCAGTAAAGCATGGATATTTGTGGATGAGATAACTGTTAAATAAATTAAGATGAACAACAATGATTAAGTAATTATTCACAACAAAACCCATGTTTTGACTGTTGTATATAACAAATATAAGATTTTTATAATGAAACGAGCCATGTGAAAATATTCACACACACGAGGATGATTATTTTGGCGAAACGAAGTTCACGGACACAATAAATAATAATTAAACCTGTGAGTAATTCCATCGGCGAAATTTGAACAGAATTAATAAATTTAACAAACATAACAATAACCATTACAGTAATTTAATATAATATATACATATGAAAACACTTACAGAATTTATCATTGAAGAGCAAGCTGCATTTCCTAATGCAAGCGGTGATTTGACCCGTTTGTTAAACGATATTGGTATAGCTGCCAAATTTGTAAACCGAGAGGTAAATCGGGCAGGATTAACCAATGTAATGGGTTATAATGACGAAGTAAATGTACAGGGAGAAGCCCAAAAAAAACTGGACGTTTATGCCAATGATCAGTTTATTGCAGCATTACGGTCAGGAGGTGAATGCTGTGCCATTGCTTCTGAAGAAAATGAAGAAATTATTGCATTTGAAAACGACAAATCGCAAAGTGGTAAATATGTAGTTGCGATAGATCCATTGGATGGTTCTTCCAATATAGAGTCCAATGTTTCCATAGGAACGGTTTTTTCTGTTTATAAAAGACTTTCTAAAGAAGGAAAAGGTAAAGTTGAAGATTTATTGCAAAAAGGATTGGATCTGGTTGCTGCTGGCTATGTGATCTATGGATCTTCGACAATGTTGGTTTATTCTACCGGCAGAGGTGTGAACGGTTTTACACTGGATCCTTCGGTTGGTTTATTCATACGCTCACATCCGGAAATGAGATATCCCGAAAACGGAACCATTTATTCAATCAATGAATCCAATTATATTTATTTCCCGGATGCTATCAAAAAATACATCCAATACTGTCATTTTGATGATCCATCAAGTAACCGCCCCTATATTACCCGTTACATTGGCTCTATGGTTGCAGATTTTCACCGCAACCTGATCAAAGGAGGTATCTTTTTATACCCGGGAACCATAAATAATCCTTCAGGGAAATTAAGATTACTCTACGAATGCAACCCCATGGCTTTTATTGCTGAACAAGCAGGAGGAAAAGCTTCCCATGGATTTGGACGTGTGCTGGAAATTGAACCTAAAGATATTCATCAACGTTCTCCTTTTTTCGCAGGACCTAAGTATATGGTAGAAAAAATAGAAGAATTTATGCAAAAATATTCTCCAGATTTTGGTAAGTAAAGCGAATAATTCCATTTAAATAAAAATTAACGGATAAGGTATCATTGTGTTTTATTGATTATCAGCCATTTTTTAACAGATATTATAATCATCAACTTATTTCTTATTGTATGAACAAAAGAATCAAAAATAATAAATTTTCAATGATGTTAATTTTATCAATATTTATCTTTGGTTGCGAAAATGATAATACTAATTTTGACCATAATACTGAGAATATAAATACTATAATACCGGTTTATGCCGGCAATGTAATTGATATTGACAGTAATGTTTATCATACAATAATTGTCGGAAAGCAAACCTGGATGGTTGAGAATTTAAAGACTACCCATTTTCGCAATGGTGATTCAATACCTATGATAAATAATAATTTCCTTTGGCAATCTACAACTTCGGCTGCATACTGTAACTATAACAATAACAGTAGTTTTTCTTTAACATATGGAAGACTTTATAATTTTGCTGCCATTTCAGACTCAAGGTCTATATGTCCTCAAGGCTGGCATGTTTCGACCTATTCAGAATGGGATACACTTTTAAGTTTTGTCGGTAATCAGTTTGCCAATAGAATATTAAGAGAGTCAGGAACTTCACACTGGAAAGAAGTGCTCTCCTATCCTGCTACAAATGTATATGGTTTTACAGCACTCCCGGCAGGGTATTGCGATGAATCAGGAATTTATAAAGAAATGGGATACAAAACATTTTGGTGGGCTCATCCAAATGCCCATATGGAATTGGGAAATTCTGTCTGGGGTATTTTCTGGAACTCTTCAATACAAGGATACGGTTTATCAGTCCGTTGTGTAAAAGATCATTCATAAATCTAATGATAACTTAAATCATTTTTTATGCTTTGGTAGATTTAATCGGAAGTTTCAATAAATTTTAGTGTTTAAGCAACAACATTTGTCTTATCTTTTTAATCTACTGTAAATGAATCACTAAATCTTTCTCATTCAAAATTTCATATGTTTATATTTAATTAAATAACTGAAACAGTTAGTGTTTGATTAGTTAATTTTTTTAATCCTATTCGAATTTCGCCTATGGAACTCGCCAAATAATCATCCTCGTGTGTGTGTATATTTTCACATGGCTCGTTTCATCATATTAAAAAAAAAGGCTTCTTTTTGAACTGCACCCCAAAAGTTAGACAAAAAACTTTTGGGGTGTTTTTTTATGGAAAGAAAAAGAAAAAATCGAAAACACAGTATTCAAGAAAAGAAGAATGCTGTGGAATTGTACACA
>CAIUKU010000428.1 GCA_903899825.1 uncultured Bacteroidales bacterium
AAAAATGGGTAAGCCCCTTATATCGCACCGCTCAACCACTTACCCTTGCTATCTTCCAATCCTGGGGGAGTTCAGTAGGAGCTGGTCGTATAAGACTTACCCGATGCAAAATTACAGTTTTTTTTGAAATATCCTAAGCTTATTATTAAAAAATACATATCATTTATTGCAACAAAACTAAAAACATCCTAAAATAAAATTTATCATCGGAATTCTATTTAAACTGTATTTTTTTAACTATTACGGAGAATAATATTCAATCTCATTTATAAAAAAAGAATAAATTTGCAGGAGAAACTTTCAATGAATGAAGCGTATTTCAATTACAGAAAAACTTATATTATACTTTGTATCTTTGGGTATTGTCGTGATTATCATCATCGGTTCTTTTGCATATTTTTCTTCAAAAAAAGCACTTCTCAACCGAACATTTGACCAGCTTACTTCTTTGCGTTTAGAAAAGAAAAACAGAATTGAGCAATTTTTTATTGACCGAGACAGAGATATAAACATTATTTCAAAATCTGATGAATGTCAGAAAATAATTGATGTTTTAAATACAGAAGTTTCATCTTCTGAAAAAATCAACCAACTTAAAAAGAATTCTAATTTAAGCAAATTCATCAGTTCATATGGTTATTACCATAATTTATATATTATCAGCCAAAACGACAGTGTTTTCACCATTCGATCTCCACAATCAGAAATTTGTAATTTATCCGACCTCTCAATTGCTTCAAATCAAAACCTGAAAAATTTCTGCCAGGCAATCCATCTTTCAAAGAAAACAATTCTCCAGGATATCAGCAAATCAAACCAGTTAATTTATATCGGTACACCAATATTAAATAAAAACAAAGATATCCAGGCCTATGTTGTACTTGAAATTCCTGTTTCGGCTATCAATAAAATTATGTTTGGTTATACAGAAAACAATGGACTGGGAAAATCAGGAGAAACCTATTTGGTGGGCAATGATTACCTGATGCGGAGCAATTCAAGATTTAAAGAGAATGCCATTTTTAATATTAAAGTGAATTCCAAATCAGTAATAAATGCGTTAAATGGTCTTACTGGCTGTGAAATTGTTAAAGACTACAGAAATATTTCATGTCTGAGTTCATACAGCAGGGTAAATATTGAAGGACTTAACTGGTTTATTTTAGCCGAAATAAATGAAGATGAAGCAATGATTCCTGTTTTTGCAATCAGAAACAGCATATTGTTAATAAGTATAATTATTGCATCCATTGTATTTTTATTTGCATATTTTATTTCAAGAAAAATTACTTTTCCAATTAAAAGATTACAAAAAGCAAGTAAAGAGATTGGTTGTGGAAATTATGATATAATATTGGATATTTCTACTTTGGACGAGATAGGTATGCTAACTGAATCATTTAATGAAATGTCATCCAGACTTAAAAAACAATGTTTTGAGTTGGAAGAAGAGAAATCAAAAAGGCTGAGTTCACTGTTGGATGGACAGGAAATGGAAAGACAAAGATTATCGAGAGACATGCATGATAGTATGGGGCAATCATTATTGGCCGTTAAAATCAAATTAGAACATGCAAGAAATTCGAGTTATGAAAAAAGCCAGCAACTCATTACTGAAACTCAGGAGTTACTGAGAACTACAATTAATGAAATAAAAAACATCTCCAATGATCTTATGCCCCCGGTACTCGATGCTTTTGGACTTGAACAGGGCCTGAAGACATTGTGTAAAAACACAGCAACCAACATCAATATACCGATTGAATTCATCAGTAATAATATTCCTGATTCGCTGGATCAAAGATTGCAAATCTATTTATACAGAATTTCACAGGAAGTTATCAATAATATCAGCAAACACGCAGCTGCTTCAAAGGTTGTATTCTCCATCGAATATACAGAAAATACGATTCTTATGAATATCATTGACAACGGAAAAGGTTTCGATTTGAACAATGTTCATGAAAAAAGCAATGGAATACTGAACATTAAAGAAAGAGTAAAACTATTGAAGGGAGAATGTGAATTTCTTTCCAAACCTGAAAATGGTACTCAAATTAAAATAAAAATACCTATAAAAATTTAAAAATGAATAAAATAAAGATAATTTTGGTTGATGATCACCGACTCTTCCTGGATGGAATAAAATCACTTTTATCTGATGTTGAATCTATTGATATACTTGGTGAAGCTTCGGATGGTAAAGAAGTGTTGGAATTATTAAAAAACCTCAAACCGGATCTGATGATAATGGATATCAGCATGAAAGGACTTTCGGGTATTGAAGTAACCAAACAAATCACGATCTTGTACCCTGAAATTAAAATCATGATTTTATCCATGCATACCAATGAAGAATTTGTTATCAATGCTATAAAAGCAGGAGCAAAAGGCTATTTATCAAAAGATACTTCTAAAGTAGAACTTATGGATGCAATTCATATTATTTATGAAGGAGGTGAATGTTACAGTAAACTTATTTCAGATAATTTTCTAAAAAGTTATGTAAAGAAATTTAAAATAGAACAAAGCTTAATAGAAAACAAAACATTGACCATAAGAGAAATTGAAATTCTAAAACTAGCAGTTATAGGTTGGAGTAATAAAGAAATTGCTGATAAACTATTTATCAGCACAAAAACTGTTGATAGCCATAAAAATAATATCATGCAAAAACTTAAACTGAAAAACACAGCAGAATTGGTTCTATACGCAGTTAAGAATAAAATAATTGAAATTTAGCAATTATGTAATATCTTTACATTTTGTTTTTATACAAATAATACAATTGAACTAAATTTATTTCATTTTAATCAAAATCTGAATTATGAATATAAAAATTAGAAATTTGTGCCTGTTATTATCTATATTATTATATTGCAATACGTTGAAATCTCAAAATCAGGAAGATTCCGACAGCAGTAAAACAAAAATAAAATTAGATATCAATGCAGATTTAGTTAGCAGGTTCATCTGGAGAGGTAATGATTATGGCAACTCTCCTGCAATACAGCCTTATTTGAATCTGGTTACAGGAAATTTTGAACTCGGGTGCTGGGGTTCTGTAGCTACCAATAGCTCTTATACTGAAATAGATATAATAGCAAAATACACATATAAAAAATACTCCCTGGCTATTACAGATTATTTTGTTCCAGAAACAGCAGAATCTTCATATCTGATCAATAACAATTTTTTTAATTTTAAAGATAAAACCACAGTTCATACCTTTGAAGTCGCATTGGCTTACAAAGGAGATGAAAAACTTCCATTAAGCCTAATGACAGCTGTTTATATTTATGGTAATGATAAGCGTTGGGGGTATGATTTAGATAAAGACAACAAAGAGAAAACTTATTATTCTTCTTATTTTGAAGCCTCTTATGGTTTTAAAATCCAGGAAAATACGTTGGATATTTTTGCAGGATTTACACCATTTGCCGGTGCTTACGGTCATAAAGCAGGAATTGTTAATTTAGGTATTACAGCGAATCGAAAAATCAAAATTTCAGATCATTTTGAGATACCCCTGAAAGCCAATTTAATTTTTAACCCATTGGCATCCACTGCTTATTTTGTTTTAGGCATAACACTCTAAAACAAATAATTAGCATTTTTTCTTACACTTATTTGATTTCTATTTAAGTATTAATCTAAGATAATTTCTGAAATAATCAAATTTTATCTTAGAAATAATTCAAATTTCAACCTATTGTCTGTCGAATAGGATGGTTTTACATTTGTACTCAAAAAATGTAAAAAATTATGAAAACAAAATTTGTAAGTATAGGCTTATCTTTAATTTTTATAACATTGTTTACCAACGCCTTGAAATCACAAAACAATGTTGACACAACTAATTCTAAAGTTAAATTAAATGTAAATGCTGATATTGTAAGCAGATATTATTGGAGAGGAAGTGATTACGGAAATTCTCCTGCAATTCAGCCTACATTGTCACTTACCGCAAATAATTTCGAAGTGGGTTGTTGGGGTTCTGTTTCAACAATCAGTTTTTACAAAGAAATTGATTTATATGCCAAATATACTTATAAAAAATTCACCCTTATACTTACAGATTATTATGTACCATCTGTAAACGGGACATCATCATCGCCCGATACCCGCTTTTTTACATATAAAGACAAAACAACAGCCCATTCCTTAGAAGCTTCCTTACTGTTTAAGGGTGGAGAGAAATTACCTCTTTGGTTACTTGGAGGTGTTTACTTTTACGGAAACGATAAAAGATGGGGTTATAATGCGAGTATGGATGCTGATGAAAAAACTTATTACTCATCTTATTTTGAAGCAGGTTATACTTTTGCTGTTCAGGACAACAGTATTGATGTAATATTAGGGATTACACCTTCAGCAGGTGCTTATGGAAATAAAGCCGGTGTAGTAAATATTGGTTTTTCAGGAATGCGAAAAATTAAAATTACTGAAAATTTCGAGCTACCCCTTAAAGCAAGTTTATTTTTCAACCCACAGGCATCTACTGCATTTTTTATATTAGGAATAACACTTTAGTAATTAATCAATAATCTTTAAATTTTAAAATTATGTTAGAAACTGGATCAACCGGCTTTATGTTATTAGCCTCAAGTTTAGTAATGCTTATGACACCTGCTTTAGCTTTGTTTTATGGTGGCTTGGCAACAAAAAGAAACATACTGGGTATTATGATCCAGAGTTTTGCTTCTTTAGGATGGACAACTGTTTTATGGTTTATTTTCGGTTATTCATTATGTTTCAGTGGAGGTGCCGGTGGTATCATGGGCAACTTTGATAAAGCATTTATGAATGGAGTATCAATAGACTCTATGTATGCCGGAAACGGAAAAATTCCTGAAATCGTTTTCTTTGTTTACCAGATGATGTTTGCTATCATCACTCCTGCTCTTATCACAGGTGCATTTGCAAACCGTGTAACTTTTAAATCATACATGATATTCTTAACTGTATGGCAAGTATTTGTTTACTACCCGTTTGTACACATGATATGGGGAGGTGGTTTACTTCAGGTATGGGGTGTTCTTGATTTTGCTGGTGGTATTGTTGTTCATGCTACAGCCGGTTTCGCTGCTTTAGCATCTGTATTCTATGTAGGCGCCCGGGTTGACAAAAACTCAACACCTAACAGTATTCCTTTGGTAGCTATCGGAAGTGGATTATTATGGTTTGGATGGTATGGCTTCAATGCCGGTAGTGAACTTTTAGTAGATAAAGTCACTGCTTTGGCATTTTTTAATACAGATATTGCAGCTTCGTTTGCAACAGTTGCATGGGTCGTTATTGAATGGTCGCGTGAAAGAAAACCTAAGTTTGTAGGACTACTTACAGGTTCTATAGCGGGGCTTGCTACAATTACACCCTGTGCAGGGTTCGTACCGATGTGGGCTGCTCCTATTATAGGAACTGCTGCTGGTATCGTATGTTATCTTGCTGTTATGCTGAAAAACAAAATGAAATGGGATGATGCATTGGATGTATGGGGTGTTCACGGTGTAGGTGGTGTATTAGGTACTATACTCTTGGGGGTTTTCGCATCTAAAGCTATCAATCCTGCAGGAGCTGATGGTTGGTTTTTCGGTAATTCAGGTTTCTTCATGAAACAATTTATAGCAGTAGTTATTGCATCAGCATATGCTTTTATATTTACCTATATCATGCTTGTGATTATTAACTTTATTACTCCTGTTCGTGTATCTGAATCAGAAGAGGAACAGGGTCTCGACTTTTCAATTCATGGAGAACGAGCCTATGATGAAGGAGCTTTGTAATAATTTTTAAATTTTTATATCTGTTTATATGCTTTAATCGCATATTTTATTTAAAAAAATCAAAACCAATAATAAAACCGTTGCTGGAAATAAAATCAATTTTTGGCAACGGTTTTTATGTTTTTAAAAATTAGAAATAGTTTAAAAAATAAATCTATTGTAAAATATCTGTTTTTAAAAACAATATTCTTACTTTTGACAAATCGTTTACAAACTCAATATGCGAAAAATAGCACTGACTGAAAAAATAATCCTGAATATTCTCATATTAGGGATTTGTATTATAATTATCATTGCTTCATATTCTTTTTATACTTCCCGCAAAGCATTGATGAATCGCACATTCGAGCAATTAACTTCTATTCAGACTGTTAAAAAAAACCAGATTGAAAATTTTTTCGCAGACCGTATCCGTGAAATCCAATTGATTTCCGGGTCAGAAGATGTTTTAAGATTATTAAGTATTTTAAATTGTAATTACAAGCAAAACAATGATACAAGCATAACAGAAGAAAATAAAATCAATAAAGAATATAAAAAATTTCTTAATAAGTATTATGATAACTATTTGATAATAAACGATAAAAATTTATTACTTAGCATCAATACCAAACTAAACACAAAAGATTTTATTTCTTATGACAGCGTTTCAAATTTTCCTCTTAAGGAACTAATAGCAAATATTGAAAAAACACATAAAATATTTATTCAGGATTTTAAAACCAATACAAAATATCTTAGTCCTTCAATATATATGGGAGCCCCAATATTAGACAAAACTAAAAAGTTATGTGGTATTGTTGTCCTGGAAATATCCTATAATGCAATCAATGCAATCATGTATGAGGATAATCCACAGAATGGTTTAGGTAAAACCGGGGAATCCTATCTGGTAGGAGATGATTTTCTAATGAGAAGTACATCCCGCTTTCATGAAAATGCATTGCTGAAAACAATTGTGAAAACAAAAGCTGTAACAAATGCCTTTAATGGAGAAAACGGCACTAAAATTATCACTGATTACAGGAATAAAGAAGCACTATCAGCATATTCAAAACTTAGTATTCCTGATTTAAAATGGTGTATCATTGCAGAAATTGATTTGAAAGAAGCCACTATTCCAGTATATAATTTACTCAAAAATACATTGATTATAAGTATTTTATTAGCAATCGCCCTGTTTATTTTTGCTTTTTTAATTTCTAAAAAAATCACAAGACCCATCGTAAATTTAATAAATGCTTCTACAAAAATTGGCAAGGGTGAATTCAATGAAAAACTTCAGATATATTCTAAAGATGAAATAGGTGCACTCACCAATTCTTTCAACCTTATGATGAGTCACTTGGAACAGCAAAGCATGGAATTACAAAAGGAAAGATTATTAAGATTACAGTCAGTTATTGATGGACAAGAAATGGAGCGTCAAAGACTTTCACGCGAATTACACGATGGATTGGGTCAATTGCTGATAGCCATTAAACTTAAACTGGAAAGCCTTATTTTTACGGATCGTTCAAAACTACTTTATACCATAGAAGGAATTAAAACACTATTCGACAGCACCATAGATGAAGTAAAACGTATCTCATACGATTTAATGCCCTTAGTTTTGTACGAATTTGGTTTAACAAAAGCCATCCGGAATTTATGCGAAGATGTTGAAGCTCGCACTCATCTGTCGATAGCATTTACTTTTGACTTTGATTCTGATAAAATGGATAAAATTATTAAAACCTATCTTTTCCGGATTGTTCAGGAAGCATTGAACAATATAGTCAAACATGCTGAAGCAACTAAAGTGGTTATTTTTTTGCAACTGGAAAACAACGAGATTCGTTTAAAAATTGAAGACAATGGAAAAGGTTTTGACATCGAAGAACATTTCCAATTGCTCAAAACCAATGGTATATATAATATGAGAGAAAGGGTGCACTTATTGAACGGAAATTTTGAAATTGAATCAAATGCAAACAAAGGAACCATTATCAACATAAATATATTACTTAGTTAAAGACTGGAAAAAATACTCAGACAAATTTCTTATATTTGTATAAAAAATACCTTTGCTTTATGCCGGATATCAAAATAATGTTAATAGATGACCATCAGATTGTTAGAGATGGGATAAAGGTTTTACTCGAAAGTCTTGAAAACGTTTCCGTAATTGGTGAAGCCTCTAATGTCCCTGAATTATTGGAAAAATTAAAATCTGTACAACCCGATATTATCGTCACCGATATTTCAATGCCCGATATCTCAGGAATAGAATTAACAAAAATAATCAATGAAGATAAAAAATATCAAAATATAAAGATATTGATATTGTCAATGTATACCAATGAAGATTTTGTTTTTAATGCGATCAAAGCTGGTGCCAAAGGTTATTTACCCAAGAATACTACACGTAAGGAATTATTTGAAGCTGTAAATACAATTTATAATGGTGAAGAGTATTTCAGTGAATCTATTTCAAATATAATTCTTAAAAGTTATATCAAAAAAGCTAAAACCGACGAAAATAATGAAAAAAAGGAAGCCTTAAGTATACGTGAAATTGAAATATTAAGACTTTTTGCACAAGGAACAACCAACCAGGAAATAGCTGATAAATTATTCATCAGTATACGAACCGTTGAATCGCATAAAAATCACATAATGCAAAAGTTAGCGCTAAAAACTACTGTTGATTTGATAAAATTTGCTATTAAAAATAAAATTGTGGAAATCTAATAATCTTTTCGTCTAAACATATTGTTGAAATATATTTTATTGATTTATTTAATGATATATATATCCCCAACTTCAGATACTTTTATAGACCCGAGTATAAACTTCATAATATCATCTCTCTAAATCAAAATTAAAAATACTCATTTATTCAATTTTGAAACTAAATATGTCTCACATTATTATTTTCTCCTGATATTGACTACTTTTGCAAAATAAACAAATCAGGCATTATGACTTTTAACGATTTAAATCTCAACAAACCATTATTAAACGCCCTTAATGAGTTGGGATATACTCAACCTACCAGCATTCAGGAAAAAGTATTCTCTGTCATGATGTCGGGAAGGGATGTTGTAGGTATTGCACAAACAGGAACAGGAAAAACAATAGCTTACCTCCTCCCCTGTCTTAGGCTCTGGAAATTCACTGGTGATGGCTCACCTCAAATACTGATTATTGTCCCAACACGTGAACTTGTTGTACAGGTTGTAAAAGAAGTGAATAAATTAACTACTTATATGAACATCAAAACAGAAGGTGTTTATGGAGGTGTTAATATCAATCCTCAGATAGACAGGGTATATGCCGGATGTGATGTTTTGGTGGCTACTCCCGGAAGATTATTAGATCTTGCATATAAAGGCGTGTTGCGGTTAAAAGGCGTAAAAAGGCTTATTATTGACGAAGTGGATGAAATGCTTACATTGGGTTTTCGTCATCAGCTGACAAGTATACTGGATTTATTGCCCCCACGTCGTCAAAACCTTATGTTCTCGGCTACAATGCTTGAAGATATTGAAAAATTAATTAAAGATTTTTTTAATAATCCACAAAAAATTGAGGCAGCTCCTACCGGAACTCCATTGGAACAGATAATTCAAATAGGCTATAAGCTTCCCAATTTCAATACTAAAGTGAACTTTTTAAAGCTTTTACTTAGCAATGATACAGAAATGAGTAAAGTGCTGGTATTTGTTTCTACAAAAAAGCTGGCTGATGATTTATTTGAGCAACTTGAAGGCAAATTATCGGGCCAATTAGGTGTAATTCATTCTAACAAAGCACAAAACCATAGATTCAATACAGTTAAACAATTCCATGAAGGTGTTTTTAGGGTTCTTATTTCAACCGATATTATGGCCAGAGGTTTAGATATCTCGGAAATAACGCATGTTGTTAATTTTGATACTCCTGAAATTGCCGAAGATTACATGCACCGTATCGGCAGAACCGGTAGAGCCGATAAAAAAGGGATTGCTATAACTTTTCTGTTAGAAAAAGATGCCGTATATCAGGCTCAGATTGAAGAATTGATGAATTGCAATATACCAATAGAAATTTTGCCTGAAAACCTCACAATTTCGAATGTATTAACTGAAGATGAATTGCCAAAAATAGTGATGAAAAACGTTTTGCTTAAAGCTCCAAAAGTTGAAGCATCAGGTCCGGCATTTCATGAGAAAAAAGAAAAAAATCGTAAGGTTTATAACAAGATACGACACAAAGATAAAATGAAGCTTAAATACGGAAAACCTAAAACCAGAGGACAAAAGAAGTAGAAAGTTTGTAAAGTTCATAAAGTTTGTATAGTCAAAAGCTATTAGAGTATAGTTTTAATAATAATGACGAATTTTGAATCTAATAAACGAGTTATTTTATAAAACCATTGAAAATAAAGTAAAAGAGAATGCTTTCTCTTTCAAAAATCAGCTATTATATTAATTTTATCGGTGTCAATATTTTTTATAGAATAATACCAACACAATGAATGTTTTTTTGAAATTCTTTTGGTTTCTCAATAATCTTAATGAAAATTTCATATTTTTGCAGTAAATACATTATGTTTCATTTAAAAATCTAATATTATGGAAAATTCAAAAACAGCTTTTTTAAACATTTCCCTTAAAAATGGTTTAATTACCGGAGGATTAATGATTCTATACTCAATAATAATTTATGTATTTGATATTAATATGTTTAGTATTGTATTCGGAATCCTTATGTTCCTGGTTACTTTTGGTTTACTCATTGGATTTATGGTAATTTCTATGAATCAGTACAAAAGAAAAATTTTAGGTGGGCAAATTACTTATTGGCAATGTTTTTTTGTCGGTTTAGTAATGGCTATGGTTGCAATGTGGTTATCAGGTATTTTCAACTATTTATTTTATGGTTTGTACGATACTGCATATATGCCGAAACAAGTTGATAAATTTGCTGAAATGATGCAAGGTTATGGCTTACCGGATGATAAACTTCAGGAACAAGTACAGAAAATGCAGGAAAAGATGAACCCATTAAAACAGTTTATTACTAACTTATATATGGTGCCAGCTATTTCAGTTGTTATTTCTTTGATAATTTCAGCATTTATCAAAAAAAATGATGAAGCGATACCTCATGATGTTATAAGATAAGCATTCATGTCTTCAGAAAAAAATCCTTTTCCTAAAAACTTCTTAGCCATTTCAGCTTTATATGGTTTGATTTCAGCTATTCTAATGATTTTGCTAACCCTGGCTTATTTTTATGTATCAGGTTCAGGCAATACTCCTGTTATCATCTGGAATTATTTACTATTGGCTATTGTAATGTTTTTAGGTGTAAAAAAATATCAAAAGAAAATATTACTTGGTAATATTGCGTTTAAAGAAGCTTATGTTTGCGGAGTATTTACAGGAATAACAGCATCTGTGATTTTTGCTGCCTTTATGATATACTATTCAAAATATATAGATACTGAATTTATTAAAAATTTTATTAGTATTAATGCATTAAAGATAAATAAGAACATTACTACTGATGAACTAAAAATACAAATTCAAGCAATTACACCTTCAGCAATTGGGTTTTATGCTTTCTTTCAATTGATACTGATCAGTTTGTTATTACCTTTATTGATATTTATTTTTTTTAAACATAAAAAATTTACCAATAACCAATAACCAATAACTAATAACTAATTACCAAATGGATATTTCAATAATTATACCTCTTTTTAACGAAGATGAGTCATTGGGAGAACTGGCTGCATGGATAGATAAAGTGATGATTGAAAACAAGTTTTCATACGAAATCATAATGGTAGATGATGGAAGTAATGACAACTCATGGAATGTAATCGAAACACTATCTAAACAGAATACAGCTATAAAAGGAATTAAATTCAGAAGGAATTACGGAAAATCTGCTGCCTTAAACGTAGGCTTTGAAGCTGCCAAAGGCGATGTGGTAATTACTATGGATGCCGATTTACAGGATAGTCCTGACGAAATTCCGGAATTATTTCGAATGATTAAAGAAGAAAACTTTGACATTGTTTCCGGATGGAAAAAGAAACGCTTTGATCCGATAATGAAAACCATTCCTACCAAATTTTACAACTGGACAACCCGTAAAATGTCAGGCATACAATTACACGACTTCAATTGTGGATTAAAAGCATACAAGCACGATGTAATAAAATGTATTGAAGTATATGGCGAAATGCACCGCTATATACCAGTAATTGCTAAATGGGCTGGCTTCTCAAAGATTGGGGAAAAAGTAGTTTCTCATCAGGCACGCAAGTATGGAGTAACAAAATTTGGATTAGACAGATTTGTTAAAGGATATCTCGATTTAATTTCAATTACTTTTGTATCTAAATTCGGTAAGCGCCCCATGCACTTTTTTGGTTTAATGGGTACCATCATCTTTATTCTTGGATTCATTGCGGCTAGTTGGCTCGGAGCTGAAAAACTAATTGCACTTTATCATCATGTGAAAGCTCCTTTGGTTACTAACAGTCCTTTCTTTTATATTTCAATTGCTTCAATGATCATAGGAGTGCAGTTATTTCTTGCAGGTTTTATCGCTGAAATGATTGGAAGAAGCTCTTCAATAAGGAATTCCTATTTAATCGAAAAAAGAATTGATTAATAAACAATAGACATGCGTATAACAGAATCTATCAAACAATCTATAGAATTAAAAACAAAGCTGCTGAATGACGAGCAATTATTAAAAACCATACAGCTTATTGCAGAAGATATTATTCAGACTTTTAAAAATGATGGCTGTGTACTATTTTGTGGAAACGGTGGAAGCGCAGCCGATGCTCAACATCTTGCAGCTGAATTTTCAGGTAGGTTTTATTATGACAGACCTCCTTTAAATGCTGAAGCATTGCATGTAAATACTTCATATATCACAGCAGTAGCTAACGATTATTCTTATAACGAAATCTATGCTAGGCTTGTAAAAGCCAAAGGCAGAAAAGCAGATGTATTGGTAGGAATTTCCACATCAGGAAATTCCGAAAATATTATTAAAGCTTTAGAAGCAGCCAATGAAAAAGGAATGATAACTGTTGGATTTACAGGTGAAAGTGGAGGTAAAATGAAAGATATTTGTAAATACCTGATAAACATTCCTTCAAACGATACTCCCCGCGTACAGGAAGTTCATATTCTGGTCGGCCATATTATATGCGAATTGGTAGAATCCGGAATTTTTCCAAAATAAATGAATAAAATGCAACCTAAATTTAACGCTTCCTGGACTTTATTTTTGGATAGAGACGGGGTTATTAATCATCGTTATATAGATGATTATGTAAAAACACCGTCTGATTTTAAATTTCTTCCAGGAGTGATAGAAGCCATGCAGATTTTTAATCAGATATTTGGTAAAATTATTGTAATAACCAACCAACAAGGCATAGGGAAAGGCTTGATGACAGAAAGTGAACTACAATCTATTCATCAATATATGATTCAAGAAATTAAAAACAATAAAGGAAGAATAGATTCCGTTTATTATTGTCCCGATTTAAAAGGAAGCGGTAGTTTTTTCCGCAAACCAAACATAGGAATGGGCTTGAAAGCCAAAAAAGAATTTAATGAAATTAAGTTAAATAAATCAATCATGATAGGTGATGCTGTGAGTGATATGATCTTTGGTAAACGATTGGGTATGAAAACAGTATTTATTTCAGATGAACATACAAAAGCCAAACAGCATCCCGAATGGATTGATTTTATTTCTGTTTCATTATTTGATTTTGCAACAAAGATAAACTGCCATTAGAAAAAAGCTTCACATAATAAATTTTTATTTCAGTCATTAATATAGAAGTACTCAAAAAAATCAATATTTCAGAAATTCAAATACTTATAACTAACATACACGATGTCAAAAAAAATTATTTTATTTTTCATATCATTTGTTTTATTATCAGGTTTGCTTTATTCACAACAAAAAGCTGACACATTAAACAGAACTGATAAAACCGGCAAAAAACAGGGTTATTGGAAGAAAACCGATGAGAAAGGTATTTTGAAATACGAAGGTTCGTTTATTGACAATAATCCCACCGGAGAATTCAAATATTATTATGAAGATGGTAAAATTAAAGCGGTTTCTTTGTTTTTTGAAAAAGGGCTGCGTTCACATACAAAAACCTATTTTCCTAACGGAAAATTGATGTCGGAAGGATATTACATCAACACCCACAAGGATAGTACTTGGAAGTATTACAATGGCTTAGATGTTTTGATAAAAGAAGAGTTTTATCGTTCCAACTTAAAAAACGGGGAATGGAAAACTTATTATGCAGATGGTAGCTTAACTGATAAAATGAATTGGAAAAACGGAAAAAGAGAAGGTCCCTGGGAACAAAACTATTCAGGAGGCACTTTAAAAACACAATTTAAAAACGATAAATTAGAAGGCAATTATCAGGTTTTTCTACCTGACGGAAAATTAAGAAATCAGGGAAAATATATTAATAATCTCAAGGAAGGAATTTGGTTCTGGTACAACCTGGATGGTTTGCCCAACAAAAAATATGTTTATAAAAAAGATAAACTTATCAGCAAAGAATTAATAATATACCTAAACAAAAAGGCTATAGGAATAAGTTTTGACAGCATTGCCTATGTATATACTTCAGCAGGTATCACTTATATCAAAAAAAATAATTCCGATATAATTAAAACCAATCAAAAATATTTAGAAACGGTTGACCTATTAGGCCTGGATAATTTTTTGCGAATCAATAAAAACTTTCTTGCAAATTATGCAGCGATTAAAGGCATACTTCCTTTTGAAGGAGGATTTTACAAAGTCCAATTATCAATACCTGCCGATTTTGATGTAATTTCTGAGGAAGAAAGTTCAAAAGCATTATTAACAATGTTCCCCGATTCAAAGTAAAAATCTGGAATAATTCATTTGTTTATTTATTTTTTTTCTTAAGTTTCACTGTCGCGTAAGATGAGAAAATTATATACTTTTCACTTATACCCTTCTAATTTAAGGGCTTTTGAAATGAAATTTCATTATTTAAAAAAATTATTCTTTAATTTTTAAACTTATATTATGGCAAAAATTTTAATAAGTGGAGGGAGAGGACTTATTGGAAATCATCTCAGTAAGAAACTCAGGGAAAAAGCTTACGAAGTTATCATACTAAGCAGAAATAAAGAAAAAAACACAGGAATTTCAACAAATGCCGAATATTCAGTTAAACTAGCTATTGAAAAGGAAACAATAGTGAATACCGATTATATTATTCATCTGGCAGGAGCAAACATAAGCGAAAAAAGATGGACAAAAAAGCGAAAACAACTTATCATTGACAGTCGTGTTCAAACTGCTCAACAAATTCTTGATAAAATAAAAGAAAATAATCAAACACTCAAAGCATTTATATCTGCTTCTGCTGTTGGATATTATGGAAGCATTACATCTGAAAAAATCTTTACTGAAAGTGATATTTCAGCAACAGATTTTTTAGGTAACTGCTGTAATCAATGGGAAAAGGCTGCTGATAAATTTGAGGAAATGGGAATTCGAACTGTAAAGATACGAACCGGAATTGTACTCAGCAAAACAGGTGGAGCTTTGGAAAAAATGAAACTTCCGGTTAAAATGGGAATTGGCTCAGCTTTGGGGAATGGAAAACAATACATGCCCTGGATTCATATAGATGATTTATGTGATATATATATCAAAGCAATTGAAGATGAACAGATGAAAGGAGCCTATAATGCTGTAGCACCCGACACCAAAACAAATAATGAATTTACAGGAATATTGGCCAAAGTACTGAAAAAGCTCTATTGGTTTCCAAATTTGCCCGCCTTTGTACTTAAAATAATATTCGGAAATATGTCGGATATATTATTAAAAGGAAGCAGGGTATCTGCTGTAAAAATTCAAACTGCCGGCTATCATTTTAAATATCCGGAACTTGAGCCAGCATTGAAAGACTTATGCGAAAAAGCTGAAAACTAAAAATTATTTTTTTCCTGTTTTAATCCAGTTAATGATCTTTTCACTCATTGGGCTTTCTTTGGGAGCAACCATGTCTACTAAATTCCCGTTTTCGTCTATCAGAAATTTTTGAAAATTCCATTGTACTTCAGCATCCATTACTCCATTTTCTAATTTAGAAGTAAGCCATTTGTACAAAGGATGAATATCTTTTCCTTTTACGGATATTTTTTCCATCATTGGGAACGTTACACCATAATTTGTTGTACAAAAAGTTTTAATTTCTTCATTAGTACCCGGTTCCTGGCTTAAAAAATTATTGGCAGGAAATCCGATGATAACAAACCTAGGACTGTTGCCATATAACTTATTGAGTTCTTCCAATTGCTTGTATTGAGGAGTAAGACCGCATTTAGAAGCAGTATTAACGATTAAAACTTTTTTCCCTTTTAAAGAAGATAAATCGAAATTTTTTCCATCAATCGCTTTAACTTCAAAACTATATAGGTTTTTCTTTTTTCCCTGGGCAAATACACCAATTGATAAAATAAGCAGGATTATTAATGTGATTTTTGTTTTCATTTTAAAAGTATTTATTAAATTATAATTTTATTAAAAGCTATCAGAACTAAAGATTTTAAATTGAACATTAAAAACCTTAATGCAAAAATAAACAAAGTTTTCATTTAAAAGTTTCTTATTTTGACATATTGCCAATTATACTTTATATAATCCTTATTATTATCTTAAATAATGTATGCTCAATTTGTAAAATTATGATGACGATTGCAGGGCTTTTTTATACACTTCAATTGTGTGTTTTGCTGAGGACTTTGCATCCACAATTGGATGAGGATATTGTTGTGTTCCAATTTCTGCTACCCATTTTTTAATATATTCCTGATTTTTGTCGAATTTCTCAGCCTGAAGCAAGGGATTAAATATCCTGAAATAGGGTGCGGCATCACAACCTGAACCAGCAGCCCACTGCCAGTTACCGACATTGGCTGCCAAATCATAATCCAGTAATTTTTCAGCAAAATAAGCCTCACCCCAACGCCAGTCAATCAATAAATTTTTACATAAAAAACTGGCTACAAGCATTCTTACCCTGTTGTGCATAAAACCAGTCTGATTTAATTCACGCATGCCGGCATCTATTATAGGAAAACCTGTTTCTCCCCTGCACCAGCACTCAAATTCCTTTTCATTGTTGCGCCATTCTATGCGATCATAAGCCGGTTTAAACGATTGCTGAGCACTGTAGGGGAAATGGTAAATAATCATGTGAAAAAATTCCCTCCAGATCAATTCATTTAACCAGGTATCACTCAGCTTCAGTGCTATCTTCACCTGACTTCTGATACTCAGCGTTCCAAAGCGAAGATGAATACCCATTTTGCTCGTTGGCAGTATGGGGAAATTCCGTGTCGCTTCATAATTTTTGATAATCTGATCTTCTGTATATTTTTCGGGAAATGCTATATGTGATTGTTTAAAGCCAATCTCTTCCATACTTAGTGGAACTTTAAAGTCAATTTTATACAAATTATGAGCATATTCTTCAGAAGGATAGGCAAGACAGGAATTTGTATTCAGTTTTAATTTCCATCTTTTCATATAGGGTGTAAAAACCGTATAAGGTTTTCCATCCGGTTTCAGTATTTCATTTTTTTCAAATATCAGCTGATCTTTATAAGAAAAAAACTGAATGCCTTTCTCAGCCAGAAAATCAGAAACATCCTGATCTCTTTTGATTGCATACGGTTCATAATCATTATTGGTATAAACTGCTTTTATACAAAAGCTCGCATCGATTTCTTTAAAAGCATGCAAAGGAGTAGCATAATATGTTAATATTCCGGATTGATACTTTTGAAATTCCAGGTTTAAAACTTCAAGCTGTTGATGAATAAAATTTACCCTGGCATCATATTTATCAGCAATTTTTTCCAGTATATCTTTGTCGAAAATAAAAATGGGCAATACTTTCAGATCGCTTTTCAATGCATGATAAAGTGCAGCATTGTCTTCGATACGTAAATCTCGTCTGAACCAGAATATTGCAGTTTCGTCTTTATTAGTAGTCATATCATTTATTAATTATGTTCTGTTGATGAAATAGTTTTGTAAAATAGTAATACAAGATTATTATCATTTTTTTAAGAATTCTTGATAAATATAGCTAAAAAGCATTATTTTTGATAAATATTTAAGGAAACAAAGTTAACAAAAACAAACTGAATAAATTATAAAGTGAAGAAATGAAGAGTTTTAAATTATTAATTTTATACATTCTGCTTCCTGTTATTACTTTAGGACAACAAAAAAAGTTTATCTTTCCTGATGAATTCTCCATTTCTATCAGTAGAACGAATCTACAAAACGACAATACAACAAATAAAAACGGGTTTGGTATTGGAATATATCACATTATTATCCCCGAAAAAAAAATTA
>CAIUKU010000429.1 GCA_903899825.1 uncultured Bacteroidales bacterium
AATTCGGGATTGGTTACTGATAAAGGTTAAAGGTTAAAGGTTAAAGTTAAAGCTATTAATTTAGAAAAGATTGTAAAAATATAATAATTGATTCTTAGTGGCTTAGTGTCTTAGTGGCATATGAAATTTATGCCTTGATTCGCATTAATAGTTATTAGTAATTGGGAAGCAAATTTCGATAATTTTCTTAAAAGTTTTTAGTTTTCTTTATTTTTTTGTTCTTTTATTTCGATTCGTTGGCAATCCGGCTGAACAATTCATAATAAGTGTTGATGATAATTTCCCAGTTGTAGACGGTATGCAGTCTTTCGATGTTTCCACTGATCCAGTCTGATTTTATATTTGTTTCATTATTCAGACGGATGATGTCGGCAATCTGATGTTCATCCCTGAAAAAGTATGCATTTTCTTTTAATACGCCGCAGTTAAACGGATTATCGTGTGCACAGATCATGGCTGAGCAGGCCATTGCTTCCAGTAAAGAAGGATTGGTACCCCCTGAAGAATGACCATGAAAGTATAATTTTGAATAATACCTGAGATGATTCAGGATTTCAATATCAAAAAGGGTACCCATAAATCTTATTTTATCTGAATGATAGGTCTGATAAAGATAGTTACCGTATTTACTCCGGTAATTGCCAAACAATAAAAGCGGCAACTCGCTGTCTGACAGCAAAGCACCCCTGATAATTTCTTCGATATGGTTATCGGGCTGAAAGCGCGAAATAAGTAAAATATATGAATAGGGCGATAAACCGAAACTACTAAGTTTGGCTGCGTCGGGCGAAGTAAATACCTCAGCACCGTAAGGTATAAAAACCGAAGTCCTGTTGTAGGTTTGCTGCACATAGTCCTGTATGGCTTCAGAATCTGCAATTAATAAATCATTGCTGTTGACAGCCAGTTTTTCAGCATATTTCAGAAATTTACGGACTTTATTGCTGTATTTGCTCCGTATCCATTCCAGTCCGTCCATATTGCTCAGCCTGTAAGGCCCGGAAGGAAGCAGGAGATGCCAGACCGAACTACTGGTATTTCCCAATTGATAGATGATATCGAAATTCCTTTTACGGCTGTCGAGTATACAATTGAAATCATAAACAAACTGACCGGCTGTTCCTATTTTGTACTCAGGATCATAACAATGGATAAGGTGAACACCCTCCCATTCATCCGCCTGATAGGGATGATTGTGGGAATTGTAGACCCATACTTCCATGCCGAGAGCTACCAATCCTTTGGATAAGTATGCTGCAAATTGTTCAAATCCGCCATAGTGGTTGGGAATACCACGGCAACCTAAAATTCCGATTTTCATCTGTTTATATTTATTATCAGTCAGTATTTCAATAATTTGATTTGTATTAACCCTTCCAGGTTTTAAAAACATGGAAGGGTTGACATTATAATTATTCTTTTTCGCCTTTAGAGCATGGATATTTTATTATAGTACATCTTGGTTGTAGTTTAGTTTAGCGTTGTAATATATTGTATTGAATATATTGACTTTAAATTATAGCTATTTTCGTTTTAATAAAAATCACTTTTAAAATACTTATATTATTACAATAATAATCGTAACTTATTTATTTTTAACTTTTTGCTTGATCAAAAAGTTACAAAAAATCAAGACTGCAAATAAT
>CAIUKU010000430.1 GCA_903899825.1 uncultured Bacteroidales bacterium
ATCAATACCAATGGCTATATTAAAATTAAAATTGAATGTAAACCGGGAGAAATCAGCTTTTACAGTGAAAACACTGTTAACAAAATGGCCAAGGGTGTTGTAAAATCAACCGGTAAAGGGATGAACAATACGTTCAACCGTTTAAATCTGCATTACAAAGACATGCACCAGTTGGATATTGACAATGGAGAAGATATTTATAAAGTAAGATTATTGCTTAAATCCTGATATCCTCAGCATTATTTGAAAAATTTTTCGCGGTAGGCTGGGCTGATTTTTATATAAATTTTCTGATCTTCGTCGAGTATAATATTCTCTCCGTCATAGCATTTGGCTTTCTTTATATTGAATACATAGCTCTGGTTGGCAAACGAAAAGTCGTTTTCGGGCAGTATTTCCATAATTTCCTTCAACGATTCTATCTTGTAAAACGGACCGTCGTTATCAGTATAGATCTCAACATTATTACCTGTTTTGGTAATGTAATAAATATCCTTGATTTCAATCTGTATGGTGTTTTTTTCTTTTAATCTAGAAGCAAAAATGTAACTGATGTTGTGTTTTCTGAGCTGCGAAATATAAGCAGTGTTTTTCAGTTTTTTTTCTGTTTCCATTGCAAGGCTAATTCTGGTAAGGGCTTCAAATAATCTCTCCTGGCGAATGGGCTTGGTAAGAAAGTCAGAAACACCACGATCGAAACCATCGGCAGCATAGTTGCGGTGAGAAGTTGTAACAATTACTTTAATGGATTTGTCGATGTATTTCAGCAATTCAAAACCATTCAGATTGGGCATATCAATATCCAGAAAAATAAAATCCGGTTTTATTTCCTTGATTGAGCTGATAGCGCTTATTACATCATAAAATTCGCCGGCACATTCATAATTTTTATGTATCTCCATTAACTTTGAAATCACATTGTGCGCCTGCATATCATCATCAATAATTACATATTTTACCGTTTCCATTTTGAGTTCTAATTGTATTTAAAATTTACACAGAATTATGATGTACAAAAATAATCATTTTTTAATAAGTTAGTAAAAAATCAAGCTTTTTTAACGTATATCGCTGTGATTGTTAATGAAATTTGTAAGTAACAGATAAATAGATATTTAAAAAAACGCTGTTTTTGGGCTTGCTTCAAAATAATTGTAAAATTTTGGGATGTCACAAAAATGTCACAAAAATCACACGAAAATCACACAAAAATGATAAGCTATATGCCTTATTATCAAGAATCTAAAAATCTAAACTTTTTCGATGTCACTAAAATGTCACTAAAATGTCACATTTGATACATAATTGAAAAACCTGACTTAACTTTGGTGCACTATAAGAAAAAAAAATAAACTATGTTTTTAATTACTAACAAGAGAAGGCTTTTCACCTCTGATCAAACTGAAATAATACGCTGGGCATGTAGCGAAAAGGCAGGAGATGTTTTGAAGTTTGCGGAATATAATATTGATAATAAGCAATTTATGCTAATTCCTGAAATGCAGAACGAAGCTGAACTCAGTTTTACAGAAACAAGCGTAAAAGCCAACACTACCTTGAAAAGCTCAGAATGTTTTTTTAATAAAATTTACATTGAATTGAAAAATATTTTCATCAGAAAATAAACTGATAAATAAAATAACACTAACATCCTAAAACTATGTTTTGCTTTAGAATCAATAAAATTAAAATCGCTATGCTTAAAGAAAAAGCCGCTTGCTCTCTTTATGCTTCTACGGTCTCTTCCTTAAAAATGATCAGTTTCATTACTACCGACAATAAATAGGACTTCATGTGGCACGAAGTGCCGAGCATGAAGTCCCCGTTGTACTAAATTCTTGGTACAAGGCTTTCAGATTCCTTCTATGGGTTTATCAATGGAAAAGATGGAGGCTTACCAACAAATTCAAGTATCATC
>CAIUKU010000431.1 GCA_903899825.1 uncultured Bacteroidales bacterium
AATAAGTATTTTGAATACTATTCATATAAAACTGAAAAAACATTTCAATTTAAAGCTAAAAATAATCCTATTCCTCCGCTACGGCCCCTCCTTTAAATAACAAGGACTTGTATTTTAGAGAAGGTGATGGTAGGAATTCACCCAGACCTAAACTGCTCCATTTTTCGTCAACAGCCTTAATGGTAGCATCGTCTACCACTACAACATTGGGCCATGGGCGTTTGAAATTATCGTACTCCAATGTTTTTCGGGTTCCGTCTATGACTAAAACAGGGTATTTATCTCCATCTTCATTTATAGGGATAAAAGCATCTCGTTCAGGATCAATGTTGTTGGCAAATAACCAGACTACATCTTTAAAATCCTTCAATATTACATTGGAGTCCATCCAAACAATGGCTTTGTAACCGCTTACCCAGCCTTCTTCGAGGAGTTGCTGTGTAAGTTTACGGATAGCTGCTTTCCGCTTTTTTTCAATGCTTAAAAGCAGAAAGGGCAAACCTTCAGTATGCAGACTCAGTATGGCTTTTATTTCGGGCAATAATTGTAGTATTTTTTCCTTATTAATTTGAAGGGTCTCTGTGTTTTCTGTTTCCTGGGATATTTCTTCAGAAGTTTTTATAGTAGCATCTATCCCCAGTTTACTGCCATAAGCAAAACGGGAGCTGGAATGATCCAGTACATCCACAGGCCCTTTAGAGAAATGAATATCCATAACCGGTGAGACATTTTTAGCAATAGTCATGAGTACATTTGCATAATTATGAATGTCAGCATTACCATCAGTTACTATCAATATTTTGTTGAACATCATTTGTCCGGCACCCCACAATGCATTCATCACTTTAATGGCATGTCCGGGATAGTCTTTCTTGATTTTAACGATAACAATATTGTGAAATACACCCTCAACAGGCATTGCCATATCAATAATCTCTGGCAACATCGCCATTCGGATAGGAGTAAGGAATATTCTTTCGGTAGCTTTTCCGATATAGGCATCTTCCTGAGGAGGAATACCTACTATGGTCGCAGGATATACAGCATCTTTTCGGTGTGTTATGCAAGTAACGTGAAATTTGGGATAATAATCCTGTAAAGAATAATAGCCGGTATGGTCACCAAAGGGCCCTTCAATTACCAGTTCTTCCATTGGATCCACATAGCCTTCTATCACAAAATCAGCATCATTCGGTACTTCTAAATCATTGGTAATGCATTTTACCAGTTCAACTTTTTGTTTGCGCAAAAAACCGGCCAGCATGTATTCATCCACATTGTCGGGAAGCGGAGCAGTGGCTGCATAGGTATAAGCAGGATCTCCGCCCAGTACAACACTAACCGGCATGCGTTGATTCAGTTTCTTGTATTCGTGGTAATGCCGGGCTGAATTTTTGTGCAAATGCCAGTGCATACCTGTCGTATTCTGATCGAAAACCTGCATGCGATACATGCCTACATTGCGTTTTCCGGTCAATGGATCTTTGGTTGTAACTACCGGTAAAGTTATAAACGGACCACCATCATGTATCCAGCAAGTCAATACAGGGAGTAAGGATAAATCAGGCTGCATTGAAACAACTTCCTGACATTCTCCTTTGCCTTTTTTTAGTTTAGGCATCCAGGAAGCAATATTGCCTATGATGGGCAACATACGCAGTTTGTCAGTAAAAGAAGTCGGGGAGGAGGTCAATTGAATAAATATTTTTTCAATAGCTGAACCAATTTCATCTAAATTATTTACACCCAATGCTATACACATTCTTCTGTAGGAGCCCATTGAATTAATCAAAACAGGAAATTGGGTTGCTGTATTTTCAAACAGCAGTGCTTTTCCTCCTGCTTTTGATATTCTGTCAGTGATTTCAGCAATTTCGAGATGAGGTGAAACAAATTCTTTGATACGAATTAATTCTCCGGCTTCTTCTAAAGTATGTATGAAATGGTTCAGATTTTTATAAGACATTTTTAAGTTTAAAATTAGTTGTTAAGTAATTAGTTAGTAGT
>CAIUKU010000432.1 GCA_903899825.1 uncultured Bacteroidales bacterium
ATTTTATCCTGTAGCATTGGTTTTGTTTTTTTGTTGGTTTGCACTACAAAAATAAACAATTCCAATGCTACTAATTATTTGTTATTCAAATATTTATGAACATTAATTGTTAATAACTCTTATCCCGAACTCAGGTTAATATAAACAATTTGGGTGGTGCAGAAAAACTATTCAGCATAGAATCCACTGCACCAGCTATTTATTCAACAAAACAGAATAAAAACTGGAGTATTAATATGCTTACTTCTGTTGCTGATCATGCTGCAATTCCGGTTGGTTTCAAAGCGGGTATAAATGGTAATTATACGATAACAGTCAGTGATTTAAACAGTTTTACTTCAACAACTTATACTTATTTGAAAGATTTGAAAACCAATGTACTTAGTGATCTAAATCAAAATTCAACTTATGCTTTTACAGCTACTTCCAATGACAATGCCAATCGTTTTCTTTTGTTGTTTGCAGCTTCGCCATTAAGTATATCAAATTATGTGTTGCAGAATACAAGTATTTATGCTTTTGGCAACAGTATTTATATAAATTCTGATGAATCTGTTAAGCAAATTAGTATATACAATACGTTGGGGCAATTAATAGAAACAGTTGAAAATACTTATGGAAAAACAATTGTAAATATGAAAAACTATGCAGCTTCTTATTACATTGTTAGAGTTGTCACAACTAAAAATGTATATTCAGAAAAAGTGTTTTTAAAATAGAAAATTAAAACCAAAGTGGACTTTGTACCATGATTAGTTGATTTATTGTATAAAATAAGTGGGGGCTGTATTATTTGCAGCCCCTTTTTGCAAATTGACTAATCAAAACTGGTCAACTGATTATTTAAAAAAATCACCTATTTCCTAATTCGCCGAATTTAAATCTTCTCTTCTTTATCATACCAACTGGCATACATTGGATAGGCATTCGCAATTCGCATAATCTGTCCTTCAATCAAGGCTTTGTCTAAATCTTTTATTTTTTTTGCAGGAATTCCTGCATACAAGGAACCTGATTTTACAACCGTATTTTCCAATACAATGGCTCCGGCAGCTATCATGGAATTTGATTCAATTACAACACCATCCATTATAATAGCACCCATACCAATCAGCACATTATCGTGAATTGTGCAACCATGAATTATGGCTTTATGGGCAATGGATACATTGTTGCCAATAAGTGTCGGGGCTTTCTGATAAGTACAATGCACGATAGCTCCATCCTGAATATTCACATTGTTGCCGATCCGTATGGTATGAACATCGCCTCTGACCACAGTATTAAACCATATACTGCAATTATCTCCCATAATTACATCGCCTGTAATGGTTGCGTTATCTGCCAGAAAGCAATTGTTTCCAAATTGAGGACCTACACCTTTAACTGTTTTTATGAGTGCCATTTTTTTGATTATTGAATATTATATTATTGATTTATTGATAATTAATTGCTATTTTTGATGGTTGTCCGATTTCAAAAGCTCTTCATACTGAATCGATTCAAATTTATAGCCTTCCTTCAGAAAATGATCGATAAATCTGGGTAAAGCATAGAGCAAACGTTCTTTGGCTTTTATACTATCATGAAAAACAACAATTGAACCATCTTTTGTATTCATAACAACATTTTTCAGACATTGTTCTCCATTAATTCTACTATCGAAATCGCCACTCAATACTGTCCATAATATGGTGAAATACTTGTCTTTTAATAAATTGATTTGTGAAGGAGTTATTTTTCCATAAGGAGGACGGAAAAGCCTGGTTTGTATATAAGCATCGCATTTTCTGATATTATCAACATAGTCAGTGTTGTTTGTCTTCCATCCATTCAAATGGTTGAATGTATGACAACCAACTGTATGCCCTTCTTCTAGAATCCGATCTAATAAATATGGATATTTCTGAATGTTTTCTACAACACAAAAGAAACTGGCTTTAACATTAAAATCTGAAAGTATTTTTAATACAGCGGGTGTAACTTCAGGTACAGGTCCATCATCAAAAGTAAGAAAAATACGTTTTTCTCCTTTCGGCATTTCCCAAATAACAGTTTTTCCTGTAAGTTTTCTGAGTAAATAAGGTGATTTTATGAAATACAATTCCCGATTTTTTTAGTTTTTAATAAAGTGTAAAAGTATAAAAAAATAGGTGGAGAAATTAATAAGGTTTAAAATTAATACCATTGCCAGCAATATATTATTCAAGTTAATCAGAAGAATGAACACAAATATAAAGGATTACTTGCATTGGTAATATTAGTATCTGCCACCAGTCTGATCTTTAATTTGAAACTTTTATTACTGATATTATCCAAAGATGAAACCAATGATGTAAAAATAAAACGCTCAACCTAGGGATTCACTGTATTGTCAATCTGCCTCTTGCTTACTTTTGTTTTTGGTATTTTCCGAGTTTAATGACAGGCTTGCTTATTGATACCTAAAATTTTTAACTCGCTTTATCTTTTGTTTTTATACGCTTAATTTTTTTTATTTATCAGGTTAACAACAACTTTTATCATCGTAGCCTTATCTTCAGGTTTACTGACGGCTATCATCAGTGTGAGTGCAACCAATGCGTTATCAGGTATTCTTTTCTTGCTGTTTTCAGCATAAAGTAATCCGTTTTTCTCAAGAAAAAACAGAAAAAGAAAAGCTGCAATCCGTTTATTTCCATCTGTAAAGGAATGGTTTTTAGTTATAAAATAAAGTAAATGAGCAGCTTTTTCCTCAAGACTGGGATATAAATCAATCCCGGAAAAAGTTTGATAAATAGTAGCTACAGAACTTTTAAAAGAATTATCCTTTTCACGGCCAAACAAATCACTATTACCAAATGATTTTTTTGCAATGTTTATTTGAATCATTGCTTCTTCATAAGTTAGCTGATAAACGGACTCTTCTGTTGTATCTTCTATTTTCAGCGTTTGATAATCATATTTATCTAAAGTCTCAAGCGCATAAGCGTAGTCTGAGATTATTCTCAGTAATCCAGTACTTTCATCTGTAGAAAGTTCCCTGTCATTTAATATATTTCCTAAAATTTTAACGGATTCCTGCAATTCTCTTAATTGAGAGCTTTGTTGTTTTAATCGTTTTTCATTGATTGAAAACCCTTTGATTAAGTATTCTTTTAGTATTCGGTTTGCCCAAATTCTAAATTGTGTACCATGTTGTGATTTAATACGGTAGCCAACTGATATAATTACATCTAGGTTATAATAATCTACGTTTCTATTGATTTTTCTATTGCCTTCAATTTGAACTGTTGCATAATTTGCAACAGTTGATGCTCTTTCTAGTTCTTTTTCTTCAAATAGATTATTTATATGTCTTGAAATTACTGACTTGTCACGTTGAAACAATTCTGACAATTGCATTAAATTTAACCAAACAGTATCATTTTCAAGTTTTACAGCTATTTCTGTTTTGCCATTTTCAATCTGGTATATTTCTATTTGAGAGTGATTCATTGTATTCAAATTTAAAATAAACATTGATAAACGATACAAATTTAATTGTTTTTAGGCTGGATTAATTGTGCAATTTACAAAGCTAATACTTTTTATACCAATTTATAAGAAATATACTGAAATTTATCTTTTTATCTTTAGGCTTTCAAACAATTTCAATAAATCTTAAACACCCAACTTAGGCTATGTAACTATTAGAAATTTGCTTTTACTTTTGGAATTTTTCTGAGATTACTAATGGGATTGCTCTAGTTTAAAAGCAAAAGTACTAATAGTGTTAAAAAATCTGAATTTAAAATGAGTTTTAAAAGATTTAAGAATCAACAGCGTATAATATTATGTAAGGGGAAATTGAAATAATTAAAAAACTTAGTATTTTATTTTCCACAATGAAATTAAAGCCTAAATTTGTAGTGTAAAAATATTTCGGATACAATTAATTTTTTTGTTAAACCATTTAAACAAAATACAAAATGACAATTTTTAAAATTATTTCATTTCTGATTCTACTCTATGGTATTGTGGGATTTATAATTTCAATGATGAAGATTTCATCTTCCAAAGAAAATGCAACCAATCAAAAAATTCATCTTCCATTCCATATCTGGGCTATTGGTATAGGTGGATTTACGTTTTTTTTGACCATGATTATTGTTCGTATCGGTGCCCAGGATGCCGGTGTAGTAGTAACTCCCAGGGGTGTTGATGATGAGGAGTTGCATACAGGCTGGCATATTGTAATGCCCTGGAACAGTGTTTATACTATGGACAAAACGGTCTGGGTGTATACCTGTGCTCATTCATCAAAAGAAGGAAACAAACCCGATGCAGATGCAATATGGGCTCCTACGAAAGACGGCATAAAAATGGGTTTTGATGTTTCAGTCAGCTGGAGGATTATTGCCAATGAAGCCAGCTGGATTTATGCCAATATTTCGGAAAACGACGGAGGAGATTCAGGTAGATACCTTTGGCTGGAAGAAAACGTTATCCGTCCCAAATTAAAATCGGCGATGGCTTTAACGGTGAGCGAATATACCCCGATAGAAGCTTATTCAACCAAAAGACAACAAATACAGGATCATATCATTCAGAAAATGAGAGCTGAAATAAAAGGATACAAACTGATCATCGAACAGGTTGACATGAGAGAAGTATTCTACAATCCTGAATATGAAACAGCCATCAATGCTAAGAAATTAGCTGAACAGGAAGTGTTGAGACTGGTTGAAGTTACCCGTCAAAAAGAAGAACAGTTAAAACAAGCCTCTATCAATAAAGATATTGCCATACAACAGGCAGAAGGTGAAGCTAAGGCTTTGCAGATTAAAGGAACATCCATCGCACAAAACCCTAAAATTATTGAACTCGAATGGATCAATAAATGGGATGGTAAGTTACCTAACTATATGATGGGCAACGGACAAGGTATAATGATGAACTTAAATAATAAATAGTTCTTTTATTGTTATTCATCCTTAAATCCGCAAGGATAGCACTAACAAAATGTTTGTTATCATATGACAGTTTCACACTACTACCCAAAACAATTTGGGGATATGGGTGACATTCGTATATGTATCTGAAAAAGGTAAATAAAAAAAACCCGAATTACTTTAACAGCAATCCGGGATTAATTTTTTTTTTGATTTTAGAAACAATTATAAACGAAATTTGAAAATTAAATAATACTTTTTCCTTTTTCCTTTATCCTTTAACCTTTAACCTTTAACCTTTATCCTTATTTCTTCTGCTCCATATACAAATCCAGCAAGCGGGCTACATATTTGCCAAATACATCAAATTCAACATTGATTACGGTTCCTTCTTTGAAATTATGGAAATTGGTTACCAAATGTGTAAAGGGGATGATGGCTACCGAAAACATGCCGGGCTTGGAATCAACCACGGTTAAACTTACTCCGTTCACTGAAATTGAACCCTTTTCAACGGTGATATTGCTTTTAGCAGCATCATAGGTGAAAGTATATTTCCAGCTTCCATCCGTTTCTTCTACTTTTATGCAAGTGGCGGTCTGGTCAACATGTCCCTGTACAATATGACCGTCGAATCTGCCATCCATACGCATCGATCGTTCCAGATTTACCTCATAACCGGGATGCCAGCTGCCCAGATTGGTTTTGTCCAATGTTTCCTGTATGGCAGTTACCACATATTGTTTTTTAGCATGATCCACTTTAACAATGGTTAAGCAAACCCCATCATGGCTCATACTCTGATCAATTTTTAATTCATCGGCAATTTCAGTTTCAATGGTGATGTTGAAATTGCTTTTCTCTTTTTCGATACTAATTACTTTTCCTGTTTTTTCTACAATTCCTGTAAACATATGTTATTGATTTTTATTTGATTATCTTAATATAGTAATACTTCCATGCAGTTGCCGGGCTGTTTCTCCTATCAGGCGAAGTTCATAAACGTCGCAAATATAATAGTAAACACCTTCGCTGCAATCTTTTTTTGAATTTTGTTCTTTTCCGTCCCAGTTGATGTCGGGATTGCTGGTTTCAAAAACTAGATTTCCCCAACGGTTGAATATTTTAAGATTTATTTTTTCGACTCCCTGATAAGGATAAGGTATAAACAAATCATTGATACCATCCCCATTGGGTGTAAATACATTGGGCAAATGATACAAAGAGCAGGTATCAATATCTATACAGACCCTGTTGCTCAATGAACCAATATTGTTATTGGAATCAATCGCACTGATGGCATAACAGCCGGCTATAGAAGCAATGTTAGTGTGTATGTATTTTTTAACAGCCGGATCATTAATGGTTTGAAGTAAAGATAAACTTCCACTGAGCGTAGGGGCGTACCAGATTAAATATTTCATAATGTCGTATGAACAGGAATCGGTATTCACCCAATCCAGGGTATTGGAAGGAGGCCTGCATTCGGGTGTGACGTATAAATACGGAGGACAAGGTGGTTCCTGGTCAATGGGAACAGCACAAGCTTGTTGTGAAAGATTGATGATCGGACTGATAATATTGGGAATGCTATAATTGCCGATACTTTTAATATAATAACAATAGGTAGTACCGTTGATAAGATTTTTATCTGTAAAACTGTTAACAGCAGTAATTCCGATAGAATCAAATAAAGAGGTGATCGGATTCTTTTTATAAATAATGTAATTATTATTGATCCAGGGAACATTGAATTCCCAGTTAAGTTTTATTTTTCGGTCACCTGGTGTAAGTGTCAGATAGACAGAAGATGCCAGGTGTGTAGAACCAACTTTAAAGCGGTTGCCCGGTTTGTCATTGTAAAAATCGATGCGGTAGCTGTATGGATTTTCTTCAGTATTGATTCCTTGATCAGCATAAATGGTATCGTTGAGTCCTGACAAAGAGTCGATAAGGACCAAATTATTCCCGGAAAATCCTGTAGAACGGTAAATAAGGTATTTATAGGGTCCCGGCACCTGATTTGTATCCAGTTGAGTAGGTTTTGACCACACTATGGTATCTGCACCACTGATGGTATTGGTGTTGGTAATGCTAATATTTGTGATGATAGGTACATCGCGTTTTAAATCAGCGCAGGCTTCCAGAGAAGCATAACTTTCGGCTCCATCCGGATAATAGGCAATCACAATATAGCAATAGTCAATACCATGCAACAAACCGTTCCCATTGTTATCGTCATAATAAGATGTATCATTAATATTATTTAATACAGTGAGTAATGTATATCCTGTATAAGCCGGAACACCTGTTTCGCAATAAGCATGAAAAAAGCCAAAATAACCGTTTCTACGGTAAATTTTATAGCCAATTGCATTTGAACAACTACTTTTGTTCCAGGATATCTCAATAGCATTTCCTGTATCTTTAGCGATTAAGTTTTTAGGTGCAGGGCCAACTACCGTAATGAGTCTGCTTTTATAGGCAGTAAGCATCACAGGGACTCCGTTGTCCTGGGCTTTAAAATATACCTGGTAAGGTTGTTTGCGTATATGTTCACAAAGGGTTTCCCAGTAAAAGAGACTGTTTACATCAGGGGTAGCGGTTGTAGTGTTAAAAATTGCAGGACTGTTGCTTAAAACAAAAGGGCTTCCTGTAGCAGACAAGGTTACTGTATTCCCATCCGGATCTGAAGCATGAACATTAAAAACCAGTGTATCTCCTGCTTCCACGCAGGTATCGGGCAATGGATCAATAATGGGTGGACGGTTGGTACAGGCTGCTATAAGGATTTGCATATCGCGGGTGATATAGCCGATTCTTACTCCATTTCGCCATTCCTCTATTAAAATGGCAACATTGAATTCTCCTTGCATCACAGGGTTTTGCCAGATCAAATCACCGCTTACGGGGTTGACATAAAATGAAGTACTTGCTTGCGGATAGGTATAGCCCGGTATTTCGAGTCCTTGTGCTCCCCTGCATTTCACTAGTTTGTATGAAAGACTGTCGCCATCAGGGTCGTAGGCAGCTGGATTATGAACAAACAATGCACCCACACAACCCATGTCAAGGGGAGGATTGAGCAATTGTGGTGAATTGTTTTTTGGATTGATAAAAGGGCTGATAACCAGCATGGTTTCCACAAATATTGGCACATTCACTGAATTTGGAATATTGATTACTCCATTGTTTCTGTTGGGATCTTCCATGCTGATTTTATAAGTGCCAGCACCAGGGTAAGTATGGGTTGTAACGTATTCATTTCTTGTTATATCACCTGCTAAAAGAAGTTTCAATGTTCGTTGCACCTGGTCAGAAGTTCCGTCTCCCCATAAGATTTCAAGTTGGGGACGGTCGGCAGGGCTGGGCGTATACGTATAGGTAACCAGCTTGATTTCGTATTGCAGTGAAGTATTGGAAATTCGACGGTAAGTAATTTCTGCAGCCCTCTCGTGTGTTGCGAAAGCCTGTACAATGAAGGAAAATAAAAGTACTGAAAATAAGTATATTTTTTTCACACTAACGAAATTACTATCTATATAACAATGCGAATACAAAAATATTATTAATTGCTCAAATTTAATGCTTTTTTTTTCACTATTGTCCGATAAACTTTTAAAACAGAAATATTATTGAGATTTTTCACTTCGTTACTAATGCCAAGTTTTTATAAAAATCATATTTTCATTGAGTTACTAGACTTAGTTTAGCGTAGCAGGACGCTATGCTATACTAAGAATTAACAATTTTTTCTTTATTATATTCAGGTTAATGTCTTACGTACAAATTAAAATTGAATTTATTTTTTTCGATTAATATGAATGCCCTGACGGGCAAATTAAAATTAATTCCATGCCTTAGCTTAATGACATTACAGCCAACTCCCTAACGTTTACCCTAGAGTGACAGGTATATATCCGGCAATTGCAACATGATTTCATATTTGTGATTGGTATATGTCACACAAAATCAAACCTTTGATTCCTCCTATGAGGTTCAAAACCGGCTTCGGTTATGGCTCTTTGTATGCCAGCAGCATCAAACTGATGGTCGGCACCGGCTACAGATACCACATTTTCTTCTATCATGATTGAACCAAAATCGTTGGCGCCTCCATGCAGGCAAATCTGGGCTGTTTGTTTACCAACGGTGAGCCAGGAGGCCTGTATATTGGGAATATTGGGCAGCATCATACGGCTGATGGCTATCATGCGGATGTATTCATCGGCAGTTACCTTGTTCTGAACGCCATGTTGTTTCAGCAACACCGTGTCTTTATCCTGAAAAGGCCAGGGGATAAAGGAAACAAAACCGACTGCATCCATAGGTTTCTCACTTTGCACTTCTCTGATAAAAATCAGATGCTGCAGCCGCTCTTCCAGGCTTTCTATGTGTCCCAGCATCATGGTGGCAGAAGTTACCAAATTCATTTTATGCGCTGCACGCATCACATCCAGCCATTCCTGCACATTGCATTTGTTTTTGGAAATAATGCCCCTCACCCTGTCGGATAGAATTTCGGCACCAGCACCCGGCAGGCTGTCCAGTCCGGCTGCTACCAAAGCCTTCAATGTAGCTTCGTAAGAAATGCCTTCCATGTTGGAAATATGTACAATTTCGGGTGGTCCCAATGCATGAAGCTTAACATTAGGATAATTGGCTTTTAGCGTTTTAAATAAATCGGTATAGAACTGCAATCCCAGTTCAGGGTGCAATCCACCCTGGAGTAACAATTGATCGCCACCCAGTTGCAACATTTCATCAATCTTGCATTTGTATTCTTCTATACCGGTGATATAGGCTTCTTTGGATTTTTTTGAACGGTAAAAATTGCAAAACTGGCAACCGGATGTACAAACATTGGTATAGTTCACGTTGCGGTCGATAATCCAGCTTACTTTTGGCTGGGGATGCAATTGATATCGGATATTATTTGCAATTGCCATCATTTCGGGCAAAGATAATTCATGGTATAAATGAAGACCTTCGGCCAGGGTTAGAAATTCCAGCTTAAGGGCTTTGTTGATAAGGTGGGTGGTATTCATTGTATGACAGTGGTATAAGGTTGTTAAAGTTTAATGAGATCGCTATGTTTTTTTTTCTAAATTTGTAAATCTTTTTTAATCAAAAATAATACAAAAATGCAAACCATCGTTAAAAAACTAAATAAAGAAAATAATTTTAAAGCAAGTATTTATCTTGTAAATGATTATAATCAACTCCCCGTCTTAAAATTTTCGAAAGAAGAACTTGAATTTTTAAAATATCAACAGGAAAAACTTGAAAAAGAAATGATCGTTCTTCCTAAACTTGATTGCCTGATAATTGTTCAATTTTTTAAAAATGAAGGAGAAGCTTTTGCTATTCAAGAAAAATGCCGAAAAGCCGGAGATAAAATCACTCATTTGCTCAATGAAAACAAATTGGCTGTGGCATTGGTAGTAGACTTATGTGAAAACACTAATGCGGCCTATAGCCTGGCAGAAGGCATGGCATTGGGAAATTATCAGTTTATTAAATACAAATCCGAACAGAAAAAGAATTCATTAGAGGAGATATTGATAGATTCAAAACAGATCAATAAACTGCAATATGAACATTTGAATATTCTGACCGATGCTGTCTACAAATGCCGCGATCTGGTGAACGAACCCCTTACCTATCTGGATGCTGTTAGTTTTTCTGAAATCATTACAAAAATGGCAACGTATGCAAATATAAAAGTGGATGTTTTTAATAAAACCAAAATAGAATCCTTAAAAATGGGTGGTTTACTCGCCGTCAACCGTGGGAGCATAGATCCACCTACATTTTCGGTGATGGAGTGGAAACCTGAAGGACATAAAAATACCAAACCATTTGTTTTTGTAGGCAAAGGAGTGGTATATGATACAGGGGGCGTAAATATCAAGCCCGGAGACTCTATGCTCGATATGAAATGCGATATGGGAGGTGCTGCTGCAGTGGTTTGTGCAATTTATGCCATTGCCCTGGCTAAATTACCTTTTCATGTGATAGGATTAATACCTTCTACAGATAATCGTCCCGATGGTAATGCATATGTACCTGGAGATGTTATCACAATGTTTACCGGGAAAACCGTTGAAATAATGAATACCGATGCTGAAGGCAGGTTGATTTTAGCAGATGCTTTGGGTTATGCTTCAAAATACAATCCTGAACTGGTGATAGATCTGGCTACACTCACTGGTGCAGCAAGCAGGGCAATCGGACCTTACGGAATTGTAGCTATGCATGCGAATGCCGATACAGCTTTTAAAGAATTGGAAAACAGTGGAAAGAATGTATATGAACGCCTGGCCGAATTTCCATTCTGGGAAGAATATGAAGAATTGATCAAATCTGATGTGGCGGACATTAAAAACCTTGGGGGTTCGGAGGCAGGAATGATCACTGCCGGAAAATTCCTTCAGGAATTTACAGATTATCCGTTCATTCACCTGGATATAGCAGGACCTGTTTTCCTCAGTAAAAAAGACAGCTATAGAGGAAAAGCTGCCACAGGAGTAGGAGTGAGGTTGTTGTTTGATTTTATTGTTAATAAAATCTAATTTTTATAAGTTAAATAAATATAGTAATTTTGGACTTGTTTTTAATGCCGCTTGGGCATTTGTAACATTTTAATATTGAGTATTATGATAAGAAATTTCGAAAAAGATTATAAAATAAAATTAGGAATTACCCATGGTGATGTAAATGGAATCGGGTATGAAATAATCATAAAAGCATTGGCCGATCAGCGATTGCTGGAATATTGCACACCCGTGGTATATGGTTCATCCAAAGTAGCTTCCTTTTACAAAAAATTACTGAATTACAACGATTTTAACCTGAATCTGGTTAAGAATGCGGAAGCAGCAGTTCAAAAACGTTCTAACATTGTAAATGTGAACAACGATGAAATTAAAATAGACTTGGGGCAATCCGTCGAATTAGCGGGTGTTCTGGCTGCACAAGCCCTGGATATGGCTGTAGAAGATCTTAAAAAAGAACATATTGATGTATTGGTTACAGCTCCCATCAATAAAAGTAACATCCAATCACGTACCTTTAATTTTCCGGGTCATACTGAATACTTAGCCGATAAATTTAATGTGGCCAATAATTTAATGATCATGGTCAGCAATACTATACGAATTGGTGTTGTTACAGGGCATATTCCATTGAAAGAAGTTGCAAATAAACTTAGTATAGAATTGATAATGAGTAAAATCAGAATCATGAATCAATCGCTGATACAGGATTTCGCTATAACCAAACCTAAAATTGCTATTCTGGCATTGAATCCCCATGCCGGTGACAATGGATTATTGGGAAAAGAAGAGCATGATATTATTATTCCAGCTGTTAAAAAAGCAATGGATGAAAAAATATTAGCATTCGGACCTTATCCTGCCGATGGTTTTTTTGGTTCTGAGAATCTAAAAAACTTTGATGGTATTATTGCCATGTATCACGATCAGGGTTTGATTCCATTCAAACTGATGTCGTTTAAAGAAGGCGTTAATTTTACAGCAGGTTTGCCGATTGTACGTACATCTCCGGCTCACGGAACCGCTTACGAAATTGCAGGTAAAAATGAAGCATCTCCTGAATCTTTGCGTCAGGCCATTTATTTAGCCTGCGATATTTTTAAAAACCGATTGATGCATCAGGAACTCATTAAAAATCCTTTAAAAATCAGCAATAATAGCGAAAGGGAAAGTTAAGAAGAGTTTGTAAAGTTCATAAAGTTCATAAAGTTTATAAAGTTAAAAAAGTGCCTTGAGTACTTAAAGTGCCTAAAGTACTTAGCGTTAAAAAAGTAAAACTTTTTGAAAATCTGTGTAAATTAATAATATTGAAAAGATAAAAATAAAATATGTCAACTGATAAAGAAGGTTTACTTATTACTGAAATAGCGATTATATGCAAAGGTAAATTCATAGGGAATCCTGAGAATAACAGTATTGTTTTCGATTTATTGACAGATAGCCGTAAAATTACTTCTGTTGAACATTGTTTATTTTTTGCATTAGTTAGCAAGCGAAACGACGGACATAAATACATCCCTGAGCTTTATCAGAAAGGAATAAGGAGTTTTGTAATTTCAATCCTGCCTGATGATATATCCGTTTATCCGGATGCAAGTTTTATCCTTGTAAAAGATACACTGAAAGCATTGCAGTTAATCAGTGCCAGTCATCGCAAACAATTTGAAATTCCCGTAATCGGAATAACCGGCAGCAATGGGAAAACCATTGTTAAAGAATGGCTTGATCAATTGATGTGTGAAGATATCAGGATTGTAAAAAATCCAAAAAGTTACAATTCTCAAATTGGTGTTCCCCTGAGTGTATGGCAAATGAAAGCTGAACATGAGCTTGCCATTTTTGAAGCAGGTATTTCAGAACCCGATGAAATGGACAAACTCCAGGCTATCATACTACCCACTATTGGAATTTTTACCAATATTGGTCATGCACATGACGAAAATTTTATACACAATGCTCAGAAGATAGCTGAAAAATTAAAGCTGTTCACCAAAGTTAAAATCCTGATTTATTGTGTGGATTATCTCGAAATCAAAGAACTGATCTTGAAATCGGAAATGCTGAGAAGTATCCCGTCTTTTTCATGGAGTCGTAAAACTAAGGCTGATTTAAGCATTCAACATATTGAGAAAAACAGCAAAAAAACAATTATTTCAGCTATTTACAAAAACGAAGAAATAAATATTGAAATTCCTTTTACCGATGAAGCCTCTATTGAAAATGCCATTCATTGCTGGGCTGTTTTATTGTATTTAAAGTATTCAAACGAGCTAATTTCGCAGCGGATGAGGTTGTTGCATCCCATTGCCATGCGACTGGAATTAAAGGAAGGGATCAACAATTGTTCCATTATCAACGACAGCTATAGTTCTGATATCAATTCGCTGGGTATTGCCATTGATTTTCTGAACCAACAGAAACAGCATAAAAAGAAAACGATCATTTTATCAGATATTTTGCAAAGTGGACGTGAAGACAAGGATTTATACCGTGAAATAGCAGAATTGCTCGAAAAGAAAGATGTTTCACGAATGATTGGAATAGGAAGTGCAATTTCAAAGCAAGCTGATAAATTCAAAATTGAAAAAGAATTTTATCCTACTACCGATGAATTTCTGAGAAATTTTTTGTTTTCAGATTTCAAAAATGAAACCATCCTCTTAAAAGGTGCCCGGATATTTGAGTTTGAAAAGATCAGCCAGGCGCTCCAGCAGAAGGCCCATGAAACGGTACTGGAAATAAATCTGAATGCCATTGTTCACAATCTGAATTATTACCGTTCAAAAATTAAGCCGGAAACCAAACTTATGGCCATGGTAAAAGCTTTTTCTTATGGAAGCGGAAGTTTTGAGATTGCCAATACTCTACAGTTCCATCATGTTGATTATTTAGCCGTTGCTTATGCCGATGAAGGTGTTGAATTGCGGAAAGCGGGTATCACACTGCCCATTATGGTGATGAATCCTGATGAACAGAGTTTTGATACGATACTGAGATTTAATTTAGAACCTGAAATATACAGTTTAAGAGTCTATTCGTTGCTGGAAGAAATTATTGAACAGCATATTTCCAACAAACAGCAAATGGTAAATATTCATATCAAACTGGATACGGGTATGCATCGTTTGGGCTTTTGTAAAAACGACTTGCCAGAATTAATAGCAAGGATCAATAAAAATTCGCAAATACGTATTCAATCTGTTTTTTCACATTTGGCTGCTGCTGAAAATAATATCTATGACAATTTCACAATTCAGCAAATTGAATTGTTTACCGAAATGAGCAAAATACTCACAGAAGGTATTGGATATAGTGTAATTCGTCATATTTTAAACTCTGCCGGTATTGTTCGTTTCCCCAATGCACAATTTGAAATGGCAAGATTGGGCATTGGCTTATATGGTATTGCATCTGCAGGTATTGAACAGAAAGAATTACAAAATGTAGGTGAACTGAAAACAATTATTTCACAGATAAAGCAGATACCCGAAAACGATACTGTTGGTTATGGTCGTAACTGGAGAGCAACTCATAACATGAATATTGCAATTATTCCCATAGGTTACGCGGATGGATTAAACCGGAAATTAGGCAATGGAAAAGGCAAGGTGTTGATTAATAATAAATTCGCACCTATTATCGGAAATATTTGTATGGATATGTGTATGATTGATATTTCAGCGATCTCAGCAAAAGAAAATGACGAAGTAATTATCTTTGGTGAAGATTACCCTATTACCAATATAGCGGAAGAACTGGAAACCATTCCCTATGAAATACTTACAGGAATATCAGCCAGGGTAAAACGGGTTTATTTTCAGGAGTAAATAAAAGAGATGTAATCAAAAAATTATAAAAATAGAACGCGGATGAAACAGATCTCTGGCGAGAAGCAAGGATAAAACAGATTTTTTATAATAAAAATTTAAATAATCAAATAACTCATAAATCATTCTATTAAAAATCTGTGATAATCTGCGTTTCCCGAATTTTCGGGATCCGTTTAATCAGCGTTCTAATAATAAAATAAATATGAAGCTTAGTATTTTAATTCCTGCGTACAACGAAGCAAAAACAATTCATCTGATATTAGACAAGGTAATCAGTATAGAATTGATAGATCATATTCAGAAAGAGATCATTATTGTCAACGATTGTTCAAAAGATGCTTCGCAGGAAGTAATTGAAAATTATATCAATACCCATAGGAATATTGATATAAGATTGTACAATCAACCGCAAAATAAAGGAAAAGGTGCTGCCATCCACAAAGGGATTGAATTAGCTACAGGAGATTATATTATTATTCAGGATGCTGATCTGGAATATGATCCTGCTGAATACAATAAACTATTAATTCCTATAGTAAATGGGTTTGCGGATGTAGTTTACGGTTCCCGCTTTATAGGCGGCAACCCTCATCGTATCTTGTTTTTTTGGCATACCATCGGTAATAAATTTCTTACTTTTCTTTCAAATATTTTTACCAATCTGAATCTTACAGATATGGAAACCTGCTATAAGTTATTCCGTTCTGAAATCATTAAAAAAATTCAATTCAAAGAAAATCGTTTCGGGTTTGAACCTGAAGTAACAACCAAAATTTCGAGG
Source organism: uncultured Bacteroidales bacterium (assembly GCA_903899825.1). GTDB lineage: Bacteria > Bacteroidota > Bacteroidia > Bacteroidales > JACABE01 > JACABE01. The sequence goes on from CAIUKU010000432.1 coordinate 16,082, forward strand.
TTTCCAAAGATCAGAATATATGAAGTTGGCATTTCTTATTATGGAAGAACTTATGATGAAGGGAAAAAAATAGGTGCAAAAGATGGGTTCAGGGCAATATGGTGTATATTGAAATACAATTTACTGGATAGAAAATATCTTAAAATTCAATAATATTCGTTGGATTTCAAGATAAAATTTGAAATTCAGCTGTTTGTAATTTTTTCGAAAAATACCGACTTAAATAAACCTAAAACATTATCTAAATAAAATGTTTAAAAAAATAAAACAACGATTAAGTTTTTTTTCAATAGTAATTATCTTTATTTCTGTCGTTTGGGTTCAGTTTAACCATAAACTTTGGGAAAATCCCAAAAGTGTAATCCAATGGGATGTTATCAATTATTATCAGTTTCTTCCGGCAACGTTTGATTATGGCGATTTAAGTTTAAAGTTTATTGATAAAGACCTTGATTTGCTTAAGTGGAAGTTCTGGCCTCACAAATCTCCAACAGGGATGTATACAGATAAAATGAGCATGGGGCTATCCTTTATGTATTTGCCTTTTTATTTAATTGCAGAATTGTATTCAAGAATTACACATCAGCCAACTGATGGATTTTCACCTGCTTATGCTTTTTGTTTGGTTTTCAGTGCTTTGTTTTATGTAATAATAGGTTTGGTTTTTCTGCGAAAAACACTCTTACGATATTTCAATGATACGGTAGTTGCGCTTACTTTACTTTCCATTTTCTTTGGAACCAATCTGCTCTATTATACCACCTTGAATGCTCCCATGTCACATGCATACCTTTTTTTATTGTTTGCCGTATTTATTTATTATACCCTACAATGGTATGAAAAAATTAATTATAAACATTCAATAATTATAGGTTTGTTGCTGGGTTTGATTTCATTAATCAGGCCTACCAATCTGCTCATCAGTCTTTTTTTTATTTTTTATGCTGTCACTTCATGGACAGCTTTTACTGATAGATTAAAGCTTTTTCTGATGAATTGGAGATATTTACTTTTAATCTGTTTACTCATTTTTATTGTCTGGATTCCTCAATTAATTTATTGGAAATATACAACGGGTAGCTATTTGTATTTTTCCTATCAAAATGAAAGATTCTTTTTTGATAATCCTCAGCTATTTAAAGGACTATTTGGATTCAGAAAAGGTTGGTTTATTTATACACCTCTTATGTTGTTTGCAGTTTTAAGTATTTTATTATTTTTAAAAAAATACAGAGAATTCTTTTTGCCTGTATTCCTGTTTACTGCTTTAAATATTTATCTGATATTATCCTGGTGGTGCTGGTGGTATGGTGGTACTTATGGGCATAGAGCTTTTGTTGAGTCCTATGCAATTTTATCCATTCCTTTGGCTTTATTATTAAGTTTTGGATTGAAAAAGAATCTGTTTGCAAAAATACTTACAGTTACCTTCGTATTAATTATGATAAGTCATCAGATTTTTCAAACGATACAATATAATTACAAATCAATTCATTATGATGCAATGTCGAGAGCGGCCTATTGGGATTCGTTTTTAAATGTTCGTCCTTCTTCAAAATTTGAATCACTATTAATTTATCCGGATTATGAAAAAGCTGTTATTGACAATGATCAGGACTCAAAGTTAGCCATAATTTCCTCAAAATTAATTATGCTAAAAGCTTCCAATGCAAAGTTTGTGAGTGTTGATTTAGAAAATAATGGATTATTATTTGCCAATAAAGATAAGGCTTTGGGTCTGGAAACTTTTAATTTAATACAAATTAATGATGGCAGTTTTGGCTTATTGTCATTTGATAACAAATACGTTTCTGCTGAGGTTGAAAATAAAAATGAAATCATTGCAGTAAGAACAAAAATGAATGAATGGGAAAGTTTTTCGCTGGAAAAGCTTGATGAAAAATATGTTGCTATAAAAGCAATCAATGGCAATTATTTAAGCGTTGACAATAATTCGGAACAGCTTTTTGCAAACGCTAAAACAATTGGTAAAAATGAAAAATTTGAGCTAATTTATAAATAATACAACTGTAATTAAACATATTTTTATTTGCAAAGTGTTCAAATATCAATTGTTTTACTACATAGCTGAAATATAAAATATGATGTTTAATAAACATAAAACCTTTTACTTCTCTTTTTTTGTGAAGCACTTATTTTTTTTAGGTTTGCTTTCTCTATTGATTTTTGGATGTGATTCAAAAAAGCAGGGAACTGAAGTTGTTTCTTTCTATAATATCAAAGGTGCATATATATCAGCAGATAAATACAATGATAGCATTCTCATTGCTGACAAAAAAGAAATCAATTTTTGGGAGAAATTTTATTTACAAAATATTAATGGCAATCAATATGCTATTAAAACAATTGACAACCTTTATGTTACTGTCGATACCTCAAGAAACAATTGTTTAATTGCAAATAAAAAAACAATACAAAAAGAGGGTATATTTGAAATAGTTTTTGATAAAACATACGATATTATCAGTATAAAGGCTTTTAATGCTAATTATGTAAGTATTGGTAAAGATAAAATTCTCAGGGCAGCTGATAAAAAGGAACCTCTTATTTCTTCAATATATTTGGATCAAAAGCAAGCAAATATTTTTAATTCTTATTTTAACAATTATCAGCTTATTTTTTTAGGAAACGCACTGTTATTATTGCTTTTAAGCATAATTGTTTTCAATTTCAGAAAAAAGATAAATCTAAGTTTAGTATTTTTAATTTTAGGGGGGATATCTCTCAGGATATTTGCAATAATGTTAGATCCCTATTTAAACATCTGGGATGAAAGATTCCATGCTTTAGTGGCTAAAAACATGATGGACAATCCGTTCAAGCCCATGCTCTATCTAAATCCGATACTGGCTTATGATCATTTATCATGGGTTGAAAACCATGTCTGGTTGCATAAACAGCCTCTTTTCTTATGGCAGATTGCTTTGTTTTTTAAAGTATTTGGAGTAAACGAATTCATTTTGCGACTGCCAAGTCTGATAATGAGCACCATAATGATACTGTTTACCTATAGAATAGGAAGGTTGATTTCGAATAAAAAAACAGCCTATTATGCAGCCTTGTTATTTACAACCTCCTATTATATACTGGAGTTAGTAGTAGGATTAAGATCTACAGATCATAATGACATTGCCTTCGCTTTTTATTTAACAGCCAGTATCTGGGCATGGACAGAATTTTATCATTCCAAAAACAGGAATTGGATACTTTTGATCGGATTATTTGCTGGTTTATCCATTCTGAATAAATGGTTGACCGGTTTACTGGTATATTCAGCCTGGGGTTTGCTTATACTTTATAATCCAAAAGACAGAAAATCTATAGGAAAATATATTGAATTGCTGCTAGCTTTAACTATTACTATTATTGTTGCACTACCCTGGCAGCTTTATATCCTTAGCAGATATCCCAATGAAAGCAACTATGAATTTGATTACAATTCTAGGCATTTTTTTGAAGCTATTGAAAGCCATTCGGGTGATTATTTCTTTCACTTTAATGAAACGGTAAATATTTATGGTCTGCATTTTCTGATTGTTATTGCTGCTGTATTATTGCTAAATAAAATAATAAAAAAGAATGAATACAAAATTGCTTATAATACCTATATCATACTGATTTATCTGTTTTTTACCATAGCTGCCACTAAGATAGCTTCATTTACCTATTGTATTTCTGTATTGGTTTATATCGCTTTGGGTGCAATGTTATATTGGTTATTTGAAGTAATCGTTGTTAATAAAAACTACCTTGCAAATAAAGTCTATTCAAAACTCTTTAAAATCATCATAGTGTTTACAATATGCATTTTCAATCTTAATCTTGAAGAATTGCAATACAATCACAGTAAGTATAAAAAAAATAAAACCAACTACCGAACTCAGAAAATGACCTATATCCCGGTTTTTAAAAAATTGAATAAAATACTGCCTGATAACAAATATGTTATATTTAATGCACCAAAAGACGAAGCTGTAAGTATCATGTTTTATTCTGGAATATGCACTTATGAATATCCGATTACTCCTGAAATATACAAGGATTTAAAAAACAGAAAGATAAAAATGGCAAGTTTTGATTATGGTGAGCTGCCTGAATTTGTTAAAAACGATAAAGAAATATTCCTGATTAATTAGTATTTATTATGAAGCACACAAAGACATTTCTATTATTCTTAATTATTGTATTATCAATATCTTGTAAGAATACTAAACAGAAAATTGATAGTTCGAAAACTGATTTTGTCTATCTGGAGGGAAAGTCATTCAAACACAAAGGGAAACCTTTTTTCCCTGTTATGTTAAATTATGCTGTTTGTTTCAGAAATATTGAAAACGAATATCTATTGTCACCCATAGCAGAATACGAAACTTCAGATGTGTTTGAGGCAAATACAAAAGATAGTCTTGAAACTCAGATCAGGGGGCATCTGCAGTTAATTAAAGAAATGGGTTTTAATTCTATACGGTTAATTTTTGATCGCGTAAACAGTGATAATTTAAAATATTATTACAGTGCCGGCAAGCAAAACTTATTTATTAAAAAAGATTATGTAAATATTCTGAGTGCTTTGGATAAATTCCTAAAAATTGTAGCAGAATATGACATTAAAGTAATGTTGCTTATAAAGGCTCCTGTTGAAAATTTAGATTTAGAGGAATTTACAGTTCGTTTATTGGAAAAATTTCAAAAAAACCCAAGTATTTTTGCCTATGATTTTTTCAATGAACCTTTATATTTTGACCAGGCAGAATTGCCCAAAATTAAGCAGGTAAGGAAAAAAGAAGATGCCTACCGTATCGTTTTAAAATGGAAAAGAATGATGCAAACCTATGCTCCTATGCAATTATTTACTATCGGTTTTTCAGAGCCGATTGAAGTTTTTGAATGGGACCCCGAAATACTTCCTGTTGATTTTATATCATTTCATACCTATAATCCTTTAAGAGTGGCCAATGAAATATACTGGTACGGCAAATATACCAGTAAACCATGGATGATAGGTGAAACGGCATTGCCAGCTGACGGAGATTCCATTACCTATGATGAACAAAGGCAATTTATGAAAGAGGTATACAGACGGATTATCGACTGCGGTGGTTGTGGACTGGCATGGTGGGAGTTTCAGGAATCATCTTATGGTAGTTTCGAAGCTAAATACACAGGAATAATAAATCATAAAGGGAGTACACTGACCAAAGACGGGAAATATATAATTCAAGGTTCTGTAAAACCAGCTGTAGAAGAAATTCAAAAATTCAAAGATTATCATTCAAAGGCTTGTGGGGTTCGTATGGCTAACTATTATAATATGTTAGGCTATAATAACATCGTGCTTACAGGGCAGATTTTAAACAGTAAAACAGGAAAACCAATAGAAGGTGCTGTTATCAGAGGATGGAACGAAAACTGGTCAATAGGAATGAACACTTTTACAAATGAAAAGGGTGAATTTACTTTGTATAGCAATGATATATGTGTTCACTTTGAAATTTCAGCACTTAAAATGAACAAACTGAAATTTGATTACATAACTGAATACTATCCAATTACGGATAAAAAATATGATCTTAAATCACTGCCTGATCAATCCTCTGAATATCATACAATTTCCTACAAGCCTTTTTTGTCACAAAAACTGAATTCAGATTCAATTTGTTCTGATTTTTACATATTTAACTTTGATACAACAAAATTTAACAAGGCTAAATTTAAGGGGTTTATGGGAATAAAAGAATTGACACCTTTAAATATTTTTACCAATTAAATCTGGATTTAGGCAGGATAACCCGGATTATTTGAATTTAAATTTTAAGAAAGATTTTACTTTCTTGGTTTAATTAATTCAGAACTTTTTAA
>CAIUKU010000433.1 GCA_903899825.1 uncultured Bacteroidales bacterium
ATTTTATCCTGTAGCATTGGTTTTGTTTTTTTGTTGGTTTGCACTACAAAAATAAACAATTCCAATGCTACTAATTATTTGTTATTCAAATATTTATGAACATTAATTGTTAATAACTCTTATCCCGAACTCAGGTTAATAAATAGTTTTCCAAAAGAAAATTATATAACTAAACCTACAGATAATTTTGGATTATGCTGGGAATGCCATGATAATGAATTGCTTAATGCAGAAAAAACAGTTACAGCTACAAACTTTAGGAATAGTGAAAAAAATTTGCACTTTGTACATATTAAAAAAGGTAAAACAAGAAGTTGTGTGATGTGTCATAATGTTCATGCTTCAACGAACGAACATCTTATTGAAGAGAATGTTGCATTTGGAGAATGGAATTTACCAATTAGATATATTGCAAAAAAAAATGGAGGTTCTTGTTTTCCTGGTTGTCATGCTAAAAAAGAATATACTTACTAATTTTTGGGAATTGTTGCATTTTTTTACAACAAACAAAAGGTACCAATAATCTCACCCCTATTCAAACCTGATATCCTTCACATTCAGTTGCAATGATGTTTTGCCGTTCCATTCGTTTTCTTCGATATGATAGGAAATGGAGAATGGAAATCCTTTTTGAATGGCATCAAAGTATTCGCCTTGCTGGAATGCAATTCCTGATATCGGATAACTTGCCACATCGGGACTGATAACAGAAAGTTTGATATGATTGTTCCCAACAATACGGGAATAACCTGCATCCTTAACATTATCTGTCTGAAATACAGGCGACATATTTCCTGGTCCGAAAGGTGCAAATTGTTTGAGGATGCTGTAAAATTTGGTATTTATGTCTTTTAGTTGAATGCTGTCGTCTATTTCTATTTCCGGTGTTTGCATTTCCAGGGTAATACCAGCACTAACCACTGCTTCAAATTCAGAACGGAAAGCATCGAGGTTTTCGGGTTTTAATGAAAGACCCGCTGCATATTTATGACCGCCAAAATGTTCCAGTAAATGACTGCAGGCTTCAATGGCATCATAGATATCAAAATCTTTCACACTTCTGGCAGAACCGGTAATAAACCCATTAGATTCTGTAAGTACAATGGTTGGACGGTAATACTCTTCCGTTAAACGAGAGGCAACAATTCCTACCACTCCTTTGTGCCATTCAGGGTTAAAAATAACAGTACTTTTGCTGTTCAACAAAAAATGATCAGTTTTGATAAATTCCAATGCCTGCTGCGTAGCAGTGGCGTCCAAACTTTTTCTCTCAGTATTGTTATTGTTGATAAGTTCACCAAATACCATAGCTGCTTCCAGATCTTTACAAATAAGCAGTTCCACAGAACTTCTCCCTGATTCAATTCGTCCTGCGGCATTAATACGTGGGCTGATCAGAAAAACAAGGTCGTTGATAGTAAGGCCTCTTTTGAAAAACAATTCATTTTCGACGGTATAAAGCTCATTTTTACAAACATTGCTGTATCTTAATACGGCTTCAATACCGGGTCGGGGATTAGAATTTATCAGTTTCAATCCATAGAATGCCAGTATCCTGTTCTCACCGGTAATGGGAACAATATCTGCTGCAATACTGATGGCAACCAGATCGAGGTATTTTTCAATTTCTGAGAATGGTATTTTATTTTTTTGAGCATAAGCCTGTACTATTTTAAAACCAATACCACAACCTGATAATTCATCGTAAGGATAGGTTGAATCAAGTCTTTTAGGATCCAATACAGCAACTGCATCCGGCAAAACATCACCCGGCCGGTGATGATCTCCGATAATAAAATCAATTTTTTTTGCCTTTGCATAAGCAATGTGTTCTGTAGCTTTAATGCCACAATCTAAAGCAATGATCAGGCTGAAGTTGTTTTCTTCAGCGAAATCTATACTTTTATAGGAAATTCCATAACCTTCCGAATAGCGGTCTGGTATATAGAAATCAATATTTTCATAAACCTCTTTCAGAAAAGAATATACTAAAGCCACCGCACTGGTACCATCCACATCATAATCGCCATATACCAGTATTTTTTCCTGCTTTTGAATGGCAGTATCTATCCTTTGGATAGCCAAGTCCATATCTTTCATCAGAAATGGATCGTGAAGGTCGGAAAGTTGAGGACGGAAAAAAGATTTAGCTTCATCGAAAGTACAGATACCTCTTTGAGCTAATAAATTAGCCAGATGAATATCAATATTCAATGCCTGTTGTAAATGTGCAATTATTTTAGAATCACCTTTTTTCTTTAAAACCCACCTCTTTTCCATGCTTACATTTTTAGTTTTGTAAAATTACAATAATATCTTTAAGACAGCTAATCAAATTATAAAAGTTTTTAAAAAACTTGCAATAATTTTTTAAAAATCTAATTATGAAAGATTTATTAGTGAAAAAAATACAAAAATGTAATCCTTTTTATTTTTAATTTGTTAATATTAGTAAATAAACC
>CAIUKU010000434.1 GCA_903899825.1 uncultured Bacteroidales bacterium
AGCCATGTGAAAATATTCACACACACGAGGATGTTTATTTGGCGAGTTCCATAGGCGAAATTCGAATAGTATTAAAAAAATTAACTAATCAAACAATAACTGTATCAGTTATTTAATTAAATATAAACATATGAAAAAAAGAGACTGTCTCGTTTCAAGACAGTCTCTTTTATAGTTTATTGTTGTGGTTGTTGCATTTCAGGTGGAGCTGTTTTCATATATAACTGGTAATAAAGCTCAAAGGTTTTTGCAACTTCATTGCTCAATTTGCTTTGTTTTTCTCTTTCTGTAATTTCCTTTATTCTGTTTAAGAGTCCCAGGCATTGACGTTTGTCATAATCCAGCAAACGTGCTTTTCTGCCTTCAAAGCGGAAATAATAGGCCAGCTCTTTTTGATTGATTTCATATAAACGGGCAAGTATTTTATTGCCTTTGGTCTGTTGTCCGGCTTTGTAATAAGCTTCGGCCAGCGGCATTACAAACATATTGTATCCAACCTTAGTATCAGGCATTATTTCTAAACAGCGGTCCAATACTTTGATAGCAGAATCTTTTTTCCCTTCATCCAGTAAAGCATTTGCCAAACGTGCAAAAATATTACGGAAATTCATGGTCATGCGCATATTGGTTTCATCTAAATATACCTTGGGATCAGTCATATTGCCCCATTTAAATTTATTCATCAGGTTTTCATACATTATAGATGTATTAACGGTTCCCTGCTGACCATCTGTATTATGTGCATTCATCGGGATCAAACGATAAGCCAGTCCTTCGAGTTGAAAATAATTTTCCAGACCAATATAAGCATCATCACCGGTAGTTATTGCAAAGTATACAGGTCGTTTCCAGTCGAAATTGGCCAGTAAATCCAACTGCATCAATTGCGCTTTCTGAACGCCAAAGCCTTCCATTGTCCAATTCACAGCATCCAGTATAGAATCTCTCATCGAAGCAGGAACTACGCCATTTTTAATAACGACTTCTTTGTTTACCGGAATGCTGAATTTATTGGTAGGGAAATAACTCATCATTTTCTGATTCGACATCAGTCGGGTATTGTTATCATCACAAATAAACTGAATAGCTTCCTTGATATTTACATAAATTCCCTGGGTATTTGCCGATTTATCAAATAAAACAAAATCCCTTACTCCCTGAATATATTGCTCTTTAGTAAGCGAAAACGGGACAGGTTCAGCATTATATGCTTTCCTTTTTGCCTGATCTACATACCAGTCTGTATTTAATAAACTCAGGTTAATCACCCTGATATCGGTACGTATACCTTCTACTTCCTGGGCGTACCAGAGAGGGAAAGTATCATTATCGCCGTTGGTAAATAATATTGCATTAGGAGCACATGAATTTAGATAATTTTCAGCGGCATTTAAAGCAGTATATCTGTTGGAACGGTCATGATCGTCCCATCCTTCTTTGGCCATAATAGTAGGAACTAACAATGTACAAACAATAGTTGCTATAATTGCAGCTACTTTTGGTTCAATTTTTTTGCTCAGGTAATCGAAAATGGCAAAAACCCCCAGACCAATCCAAATTGCAAAAGCATAGAATGAAGCTGCAAAAGCATAATCCCTCTCACGGGGCTGATAGGCATACTGGTTGAGGTAAACCACAATGGCTATCCCTGTAAGGAAAAACAACAATGCTACAACCCAACCACTAAAGATGTCTTTTTTCATATGAAAAAACAAACCGATTAATCCCAAAATAAGTGGCAATAAATAAAATTTATTGGTTCCATGGTTTTGCAGGTTTTCCGGAATATTATCCTGTGGTCCCAGCATAGCATTGTCAAGGAAAGGAATACCGCTGATCCAGTTTCCGTTCAGCACATCACCCCTGCCCTGGAGGTCGTTTTGCCGGCCTGCAAAATTCCACATAAAATAGCGGAAATACATATAGTTGAGCTGATAGGTAAAGAAATAGCGTAAGTTTTCGCCAAAGGTTGGTTTGATAAGTGTTTCAGCCTCTCCGTTTCTTCCATGAACTGTAATTGGTATCCCTTTTACTTTTCCCCAGTCTTTGTAAGCACTGATATGTTGCTGATCACCACTGCTCCACATACGGGGAAATACTGTTGTAAACCGTGGATCATATACAGGTTCATTGCCTTTTTTATCGTCAGTGATTACATATTTACCTTTGATACTTAAATTGGAAATACTTTTATTTTTTGCTATGTATTGTTTGGCAGAAAACTCACTGAAAAAAGTAGCCAGTTGTTGTTTACCAGACATAACAAGATAAGCTTTGGTATAAACCGGATTCCCGTCTTTATAATCAATAACAGGAGCATTATAGTATTGACCATAAAACAATGGATTGGAACCATATTGTTCACGTTCCAGATAAGATACCAGCGCAGTAGCATTATCGGGATTATTTTCGTCAATGGGCGGATTGGCATTGGAACGAATGACCAGTATAAAAAATGATGAATAACCGATTAACAAAAACACCAATGCTAAAATGATTGAATTCAGTACTACTTTGTGATGTTTTTTTGAATAACGCAAACCCCACAATATGGTTGCAATTAACAGGACAAAATATACAACCGTTCCTGACCCAAATGGTAAACCAAAAGAGTTTACAATCATTCTTTCGAAAAAGCCCGATAAACTGACAATTTCGGGTATAATGCCGTATAATACGCCGACCAGTATTACCAAAGATAATAACATAGATAGTATTACACCATTACGGGTAGTCTTGAATTTTCGGAAATAATATACAAAAACAATGGCAGGTATAGCCAGCAAATTAAGCAAATGAACACCAATAGACAAGCCTATCAGGTAGGCAATGAGAATCAGCCAGCGGAATGCATGTTTTTCGTCTGCATTTTCGTCCCACTTGAGTATGGCCCAAAAAGTAATGGCAGTATAGAAAGAAGAAGATGCGTAAACTTCACCTTCAACTGCTGAAAACCAAAAAGAATCAGAGAAAGTATAAGCCAGGGCACCTACCAAAGCGCTTCCGAAAATGGCCAGTATTCTTGCATCCGTTAATTCACCATTGCGTTTTACCAGTTTTTTACCCAATAAGGTAATGGTCCAGAACAAAAACAATATGGTGAGACCACTCACCAATGCCGACATGGTATTAACCATACGTGCAACCTGACTCAGATCACCAAAAGCAAACATCGAAAAAAAGCGGCCTATTAACTGGAAAAAAGGTGCTCCAGGTGGATGACCCACTTGTAATTTAAATGATGTGGCAATGTATTCACCACAATCCCAAAAACTTGCCGTTGGTTCGGAAGTTAAAATATAAACACCCGATGCAAAAATAAATACAAGCCATCCAAGGATGTTGTTCCACTTTTTATATTGTGTAAGCATATCTGTTTTTTAATTCGTTCAGTCTGCGAATTTATAAAAAACTTTGGAAAGATGGGTTAATATTTTTGATTTGGCGAATGGGTGATTTGATGAATGCATGAAAAATCAAAAAGAGTTTAAAATTAATAGACAAATTTGAAAATTTGAAAATGAAGTTTAAAAACTAATATTTTTGATAGCGGATATTATCAAAATACTTATTTATTCCATTATTCTAAGAATCCCCCTCAACCTGATATCTTTACTGCTGGCCCCTATCATCATTCTGAAATCACCAGGTTCAACTACTTTTTTAAGATTGACAGCTAACATTGATAGCATTTCGGGCAGTATGGCAAAACTTACAGTTCTGGTTTCTCCTGCTTTCAGGTGTATACGCTGAAAACCCTTAAGCTCGGTAACCGGACGGGCAAGCGAGGCAAATTCGTCGTGTATATACAATTGCACCACTTCATCTCCGTCCATTTTACCGGAATTGGTAATGCTGCAACTGATAATGGTAGAATCTGTAGCGCTCATGGTTGTTTTTTCAATCTGCAGATTGGAATATTCAAAACGGGTATAGCTCATTCCATAACCAAAAGGGAAAAGGGGTTGTCCGGTAAGGTTGTTGTAATCGTCGCCCCGTCCTGTGGGTTTGTGGTTATAAACCAGCGGAAGCTGGCCTTCGAAGACGGGGAAAGTGATGGGTAATCTTCCTGCCGGATTGTAATCCCCAAACAAGACATCTGCCACGGCGTTGCCACCTTCTTCGCCGGGATACCATACATCAATGATAGCCGGAACATTTTTAATCCAGTTGTTCATAGTAACAGCACTTCCTCCGACCAGTACTACCACCATAGGTTTGCCGCAAGCAGCAATTTTGTTGATCAGTTCTTCCTGACGACCGGGTAAATTAAGGTAGGCTCTATCTCTGAATTCACCTTCTTCTATACCCACTACCACAACCGCTACATCGCTTTTCTTAGCTAATTCAACTGCTTTGTTGATTTCTGCAGTTTGATTATTTACAACATCTGCATTCCATACCAGACGGAAGAATGCATTACCTGCAGGTTCATAATATTCAATACGGAGATCATAGATTTTGTCTTTTTCAAACATATAATCTGTGAGGATGGTTTGTTTTGTAAGTTTTTTCCAATTGTCAATAATCAGCTTATTATTGAGGTAAAGACGATAGCCGTCATTTCCATCGATGCCGATGTTGAACTTTCCTGTTTTGGGTGCTTTTAGTTTGCCAGTCCATCTTACCGAATAAAAATCGTAGTTGAGTTTTTCCTGATCCGGAGAGAACAAGGTCCACTGAAACTGAATCTTCTGATCAATGCGTGTTAATACCGGCTTAGCTTCCAGGCTAACATTGTTAAAGTATTCACCCAATACCCCTTTTTGTGATTTTCCATCTACTGTGCAGGACAAATATTCAGCTGCTATGGTATTATATTCCAGGTTTTCACGATCACAGCCGCTGGCATATTGAACAGATACTTGCCTGCCGGATTTATTTTTTATTCCATCCAGTATCGATACAGGATTTATACCAGGACCACTGTAACCGCCTAAACGGGCTTCTGATGCATCGGCTCCGATGACTGTAATGGTTTTAAGTGATTTGGACAGCGGTAAGGTTTGATTTTCATTTTTCAGTAAAACAATGGATTCCCTGGCAGCTTCCCTTGCCAGTTGACGGTGGCTGGCATGTCCGTTCCAAATACCTGCTTGTTTTGCATCAATATATGGATGATCGAACAATCCCAATTCAAATTTCATGCGCAATACACGGGCAACTGCTTTGTCTATAACTTGCTGGTCGATGCGGCCATCCAGGAAAGGAGGTGAAAAGAGTTTGTAATGATCATAACTGGTTTGAAAAATAACATCCAGTCCTCCATTGAGAGCCTGAACCGTAGATTCCGGATAATCTTTGGAAGTAAAATGCAACACATTGGCACCACCGGTGGCTCCTGCATCGGAAATAACAAATCCCCTGAAATCCCATTCTTTTTTTACAACCTGATTGAGCATCCAGTCGTTGGAAGAACAGGCTGTTCCATCCAGTGAATTGTAAGAAGTCATTACAGACAATGAACCGCCACGTTTAAAACAAGCTTCGAAAGGAGGCAGGTGTATTTCGCGCAACAGCCTTTCATTCCAGTGAATGGGATAGCTGTCGCGGCCGCCATCGCCAACATTGGCCAGTAAATGTTTAGGGGTGGTGATAACTCCTGTCTTTTCAAATTCAGATACATAAGCCACACCCATTTCGGAAACAAGGAAAGGATCTTCACCATAGGTTTCTTCTGTACGTCCCCAGCGGACATCCGTGGCTATATTGATAACCGGGGATAATATCTGACGGATGCCGCGGGTTTTAGATTCTATGGCAATAGCAGCAGAAACCCTATGCATAAGTGCTGTATTCCAGCTTGCTGCCAGTCCTATTGACTGAGGGAATGCAGTAGCCCCCCGTCTTACCAATCCATGTAATGCCTCATCAAAAGGAATGATAGGAATACCCAATCGGCTTTCCCTGATAAAAAAAGCCTGCATTTCATTTACCATCTCAGCGGTTTCAACAGCTGAAGCACCGGCCGCATAACTCATCAGCTGCTGTGCTGCATCGGCATTCTGACCCACTGTACTAATCTGGAATCCGAAAATACCTGTTTTCAGTTTTTCTTTACCAATGCTCAAATCACCGGGTAACATAAATAGCTGCCAGAATTTCTCTTCAGCTGTCATACGTGAAATCAGATCCTTCACACGGCTTTCTATAGGAGCTAAAGAGTCTTTAAAAATCTGTGCTTGGGGTTGTAAGCAAATTAAAAGCAGAAGAAAAACTAAAGTAAATTTTTTCATAAAATGGATTGATGGCTTAACTATGAAGCCTGTTTAAGATAAATCAGATGCATTAAATATTACGGCAAAAATAATGCAAAGATTTAATAAATAGAAGCTAATTTGCAAAAGATTGCAAGGCTGCTGCAAAAGTATTCATCCACAAAAAAAATTTAACGGGCAGGGCTTACCAGGGCCAGCAACATAGAATCCTTATCCACACTTTGACCACGCTTTACTTTATGGCTGCTTTGTATTTTGGACATTATATTATTTGTCAGGTATTCTTTATAGAAATTGGGTCTTAACATTTTTCCCTTAGTTGTCGGTTTCTTATTTCTTTGTACTACAATTTGATCAACAGATTTTGTTTGTACTGAAGGAATATCTGATTTAACAGCAACAACAGGCTTTTCAACATAAACAGTATCAATGGTATTTACATATTTTATTTTATCAGCAGTTTGATTGCCAAACCAGAAAAAAGCCAGTATCAAAGCAGCTGCAAGCCCTGTCTGGTAAACCGGTAATTTATAATTAAGTACAGTAGACAATAAACCGGATGTAAGCTTCTTTTTACCATATTTCTTATTAAATGCCTTTATTAAAAACTTTTTAACATCTGTATCAGTATGTATGCTTTGTACAGATTTTATTTCCTTTTTCAGCATAAAAAAGCTATCCCTGTATAAATCATACTCTTCAGCCGTCATGCATTGGAGTATCTTTTCTTTATCGGTAAGATTTAGCTCATCAAAAGCTTGATTTTCCAGCAATTTGTCGAAATCAGGTATGGTTTGAAATATATCTTTTTGCATGATATTTAATTATTTAATGGATTAAAAACAGCTAATTTCCTTGATAATGCCTGCAAAGTGTAAAAAATTCTTGATTTTACAGTTCCTTCGGGACAATTGACAATTTCAGCAATTTCCTTAACACTTAGCTCTTCATTAAAACGAAGAATAATAATGGTTTTATGCTCATCACTCAGTTGATCCAGATGTTTTTGTAATTGCAGTCTGTAGATTTCATTATCTATTGTATCCTTCATTAAAACAGAAGTATCCTGTTTGTTTTGTTCATCAAACTGATACGCTTGTCTGATTTTTATTTTTTTATATTCGTTTTTGCACATATTGTAAGCCAGAGAAAAAATCCACGTATCGAAGTTACGGTTAACATCATATTGAAATGGATTTTCAATAATTTTCATAAAAAGATCCTGATTGAAATCCCTGGCTTTATCATGGTCGTTGGCAAGCATACGTAAGAAAAACTTAAGCATCTTTTGCGAATATCTGTTGTACAATTCTTCAAAAGCGGCCTCATCGCCGCTTTTAAGAAGCTGCATCAGTTCAGCTTCAGTAGATTTCTTATAGTTCTTCTTGAAAAAATGCATTTGTATCTTTATTTCTCAAACCAGGGAGCTACTTCCTTTTCTTTACCGGCAGCATAGGCAATTTTAAGTGCCAGTTTTTTAACTTCATCTTTCTTTTCGTTTTCACCTGATAATCCATAATGTTCGTAAAGTTTAAACATGGCCGGCAGATAACCCATATTCATTTGAGCTACTACTGTTTCCGACAAATCATTGGTAAAATTAATCTTTAGATAATCAAGAAGTAAGTTTTTTTCATAATTTTTCCTGATCAGGGCCATATTATCCATATCCTTATCGTTGTATCGCAAAGCCAAACCGGTTAAATAGAGGTTTTTTTCATATTCCGAGTAATATTCCGGAGCAAGTGTAGAAGCCATGTAAACAGGACGTTTTGTATTATTGATAATATGTTTGATAAAGGCCTGTGGGTAATCTGCCACTGTTTTATTGTCTTTTTTAAAGTTCTCTTCATCGAAAGCGGGAATCTTATTTTCAGCAAAAAGTTTGGTTCTGTATGCTTCTATTCTGATCAGATTAATATTTATAACAAATACTTCTTTTTTAAATCCCAGTGCATATTGTAGCATCCATAATGGATACGTATCATTGTCCCCATTGGTAAAGATAATGGCGTTATCCTCCAGCGTATTCAGCACATTGTAATTATAGGCAAGAATTCCCGATGAAATATCATTGCTGTTGAACCATTTGCTGCAGTATTTTTTCATATTTTCCCTGTCACGATTGATTTCGTAATAACTCACAAAATTGCTCATCATTTCTGTTCTGTCAGGATCGAGCTGTTGGGCCTTGAACAAGTATTCCGTTTGTATTTTATCAAACACACCTTTATCCCATACCCTTAAATGGTAATATTCAAATGTATTGGGGATTGCTTTCTCTGCATTATCCACTATTTCAGTTAAATCCTGAAAGTACGCCCCTTTTTCTTTATTCCAGATTTCAGCATCCGTTATGCGTGCCATACGGTTGGCAGTATAGAAATTGACCCAGGCATCAGGGTTTTTATTATTTTTCGCCAATTCCTGCTTCCATAATTTGGCTTGTGTGCGATACCAGTCAAATGATTGTATCTGTTTTACAACTGAATATACATTTTCGGTTTGCTGTGCATTTGCCGGCATTATTACAAATCCAAAGCAGATTAGCAAAATGATCATTGAAATGTTCTGAATTTTTTTCATGGTGTTTTATTTTTTTATACTATGATTACATCTGAGAAATAAAAACGTTCAAAATATGTCTTACTATTCTTATTTGAGATTTATTATTCAATGTCGTTTAGTTAAGGAATTTTAACGCTGACAGGACCTTCGGACGCTGTCAGGTTAATTTGCATATCAGTGCTTTCAGCGTCGATAGACCTGAAAGCGTCAAGATCAAAGCCATTAACAAAACGGGATTGATATATTATTGATGAATAATTTTAAGATAAACATTCAAAAATTCTTTCTATTAGTATATTAATCAATGATACGAATGATATTTTATACATTTTTATTTGAATTTACATCCTCCTTCAATCTTAAGAAATTATTAATTTTCAATGAAGTAAATTATTAATATGGATTATTTATCTATTTTTGTAATGTTATTGTTAAGAAAACATTTAATGCCATTTTCAAATGAAAACAGAAGAATTTGTCATATTATTGGTGGATGATGAACCCGATATTCTTGAATTTCTGGGATACAATCTCCGCAAAGAAGGCTATACAGTTCATACTGCCGAAAACGGCAGGCAAGCAATTGAGAAATCTGCACTTATTTTACCGCATTTAATCATTCTGGATGTAATGATGCCTAAAATGGATGGTATTGAAACCTGTACAGAAATAAAAAAGAACCCAAAATTAGCGAACACACTGGTGGTGTTTCTTACTGCCAGAGGAGAAGACTATTCTCAAATAGCCGGATTTGAAGCCGGTGCCGATGATTATATTACTAAACCAATCAAACCAAAATTAATCATAAGCCGGGTCAAAGCTCTCTTGAGAAGATATAAAAATGAGGAAGAACCCAGCGAAATTCTTGAACTAAAAGATATTCTCATTGATAAAGAAAGATACCTTGTTATCAAGGATCAGAAAGAAATTATTTTGCCTCGTAAAGAATTTGAACTTTTATCTATTTTGTGTTCAAAGCCCAATAAAGTATTCACCCGCAGCGAAATATTCTCTAAAGTCTGGGGAGATGATGTCATTGTTGGCGACAGAACCATAGATGTACATATCCGGAAAATACGTGAAAAAATAGGAATAGAGAACCTTAAAACCATCAAAGGTGTTGGTTACAAATATGAAGAATAATGTTTAATTCAAATCCCAAGAAAATTGCACTGAATAACGCTGCTTTGATTACTATATTTTTTGTAGTGATTTTTTCGGTATATTCAATACTGATTACTGGTTTTCATTTCTTTACAATTTTTTTTCTTTCTCTTTTCTTATTTGCTTTTTCATTTGTAATCATAAGGTATTCAATAGAAAAGTTCATCTACGAAAAAATCAGGATCATCTATAAGACGATTCATAATTTAAAACTACCCAAAAAGAATTTCAGAGAACATCAGAACGGGAAAAATGATTTATTAGAAAATGTGAATCAGGAAGTGCTGGATTGGGTAGAAAACAAGAGTCAGGAAATTGAAGACCTAAAAAAACTTGAAATTTACAGAAGAGAATACATAGGGAATGTTTCCCATGAATTGAAAACACCCATTTTCAATATACAAGGCTATATTTTAACCCTTTTGGATGGAGGACTGGAAGATCCATCGATCAATAAAGAATACTTACTGCGTACCGAAAAGAGTATCAATAGAATGATAGCCATTATTCAGGATCTTGAAGAAATCTCCAAACTGGAATCAGGAGAACTTAAACTGGAGTTTTCAAAATTCGATATCATTGCTTTGGTAAAAGAAGTCATAGAATTTCTTGAAATAAAAGCCAAAAAGCGAAAAGTTAAACTGATCATCTCTCCTACAAAAGAAAAGCAAATTATTGTAAAAGCTGATAAAAAACGCATCCGTCAAGTATTAACAAATTTAATTGAAAATTCAGTAAAATATTCTATTGAAGATAATGCAGTTACAAAAATCAGTTTTTTCGACATGGATGAACTTATGTTGATGGAAGTTACCGATAACGGGATCGGAGTGAGTGAAGCTGATATTCCCCGTTTATTTGAACGATTCTACAGAACCGACAAAGGAAGATCCCGCGGTGAAGGTGGAACAGGTTTGGGTTTATCCATAGTAAAGCATATTATTGAAGCCCATGAACAAACCATTAATGTCAGAAGTGGAATTGGTGTAGGAACAACCTTTGGCTTTACGTTACAGAAAGGGAATTAAAGATATTATTCAGAAGAAATAATATATGGTAAAATGAGTACAGCTTTTTACTAAAAAAGAAATTGTTATTGTGCAAGTATTTCAAACAGTCATTCCTTAAGAAACAATATACTTTTTTATTTATAAATTTAGTTATCAATATTTTATCCGAACTTAAAATATATTGTGTTTAAAAATATAAAAAATTCAGGATTGCAATTTTCTAATAAATAATCCGGGTAAAAAAAGCAAATCAGTTAGATCAGCTTTATAAGTCGCCAAATGATTCATTTGTTCAATCAGGAAATCAGTGAAAAAAAGCTCTGCAATATCAATACTAAGTTTTTTTTGCTTTTCGGATATCATACACCATTAGCGATTGTCCATGCCTTATATAAAGCAATCCGCTTTTAATGGCTGGATGCGAAAAATGTTCTTTTGTCCCTTTTGTAATCTTAAAACTACTGATCAGTTTCATTTTGTTGGCAAAAGGATTTACCAGACCCAGTTGTCCTTTGTCATTATAACAATACAACATGCTGTCGGCATAGATGCTGACTCCTTTTTTAAAGTCTAATGAATCCATCAATTTCCCAGAATTTGCATCAACACTCACCCATTTGTTCTTTTTCTCACTTGCGGCAAATATATTATCGTTTACTTTTACGAAACCACTGAAATAATTGATAAGATCTTTACTCCTCCAGACTTCATTTATTTTACTGCCATCTTCCGAAAGATTTAGTTTTACCATTCCGTTTCCACAACCGGCTGCATAATAAATACTGCCATTTTCATAAACAGCCGTATTACCATGAATATCGCAAATAGTATCCTGAGATTGCGACCATAAAAGGCTTCCGTCTTTAGCATCAATTCCAATCAGTTCTGATAAAGAAAAACTAACGATTACTTTGCGCGTTGGCAAACTGATAAGCAATGGCGAACAATAGGCACTATACTGGTTTTTCCCTTTGCCAATCCATTTCAGGTCACCATTCATACGGTTCAGTGCAATTACATTCGTATCATTTCCTCCGGGAGTGGCATACAGCATATTTTCATCAATTAAGAGAGATTCGGAAAACCCAAAGCGAATATTCTTTCCGTTAAAATCGCTGATCATGTTTTTGGACCATATTTTCCTGCCTTTTACTTTTTCGAAACAGCTAATTTCGCCCAAACCCGAACAAACATAGATTAAATCTCCTGTTACAGTTGGTGTGGAACGGGAACCTGTAAAATTCTCCATCCATTCTTTTCCATAAAAAGATTTCCATCGCAATTTCCCTTTCAAGTCAAAAGCAAATAAATAACCGCTGCTGTCGATTTCACCCTGTACATAAACCGCATCAGAAGTAATCAATGGAGAACCATATCCATTTCCAATACTATCATTGAACCATAACAATTTTGGACCATTTAAAGGCCAGGATTTAAGCAATCCGGTTTCATTGTATTTACCATCACGAAATTCACCTCTCCATTGAGCAATTTCAGGAACATCAGGTTTTACGCCCTCTTCAGTAAAAGCACAGAAGAAGAGAATTAGTATCAAAAAGTAAAATTTTTTCATTTGTTTATATATTTTATCTATCGGTTTTCAATAACTTGATTTGTTTTAAACCTTGAAGGTTTTGGAATATTCATTCTCTTGTGTCTCACTTTAAGCGAGATAAATGTTATATTTGTATATATTTTGCTAAATTACAAAAAAATATTTTCAGAATATTCAAATTCATTATTTTCACTCAAATTTCTCTCTTGCCAAAGGCGAGAGCATGATATATTTATCTCGCTTTATGCAATATGTAAGTATTTCAATCTGATTTTTAAATCATTATTTTTTTTCTTTTATAGCTCCAAATTGCAGACAAAATAATAAACCTCCAAAAGAGCACTTCTGATTAATATTGCCGAAAATAATGATGTTTAAGCCTAAATTATGTGTTGCTCCAACAAATAAATCAATTTGTAACGGCAATCCAATGGTTTCTATGATTTTTTCTGCATGATTTGAAGAGAGGAAACCACCTGAAGAAGGTATCGAATTCCCTCTAAAAACACCATATATATAAGAGATGCCTGCAGATACAGAAATATGAAAGCCTTCCTGCTCATTTATTCTGCCAAATAGCAATGCAAAATCATTCATATTTTCATTTGGCGATACAAAAAGCTGTATTTCTTGAATCCTGAATATATGCATTGAAAGAAGAAAATTTTTGTTAATAATTCCATATTCAGCTCCGATTGAAATGCCACCTAAACCTTGGAAACTGCCTGCTCCTATTCCCAGGTTTAAATATTGAAAATTATTTTTTATTTCAGCTGTTTCGATAGATGCTGTTTCATAGTCCTCATCAAGTAATGATGGAAATTGTAACATATAGTATGCTATCAATTTATAATTATCGGTATTTTCTGCTAATGTTTTTATCCATGCTTTTTCCTTTAATGTATCAATTTCTGAAATTTTTACTGTAATGGAAGATGCCCGTGAATGGAGTTTGCTTACTTCGGCTTTACCCATTGCAATATCACGGCTTCCCAAACTGTCGACCAGCATAATTCTAAGCACAATACTGCTATCGGGCAATTGAATCAATGCAGCATAGTTGTATTCATTTTTACTGTAATTAGATATACATTTACATTCATCATTTTCAGCTGCATCTATAATATAGCCAATATCATCCGTTAGCTTAATAAAAGATATTTCAGAGGATAGTGATTGTGCTTTTGCATTGTTTGACAGCACTACTAGTGAGATTGCACAGTGCAGAATAAATGAGTAATAACAGGATGTATTCTTATTTTTCATAGCTGTTATATTTTAAAACTTATTTTTCCCACTAACTTTACCTAAACGCAAACAAACCAAAAAGCCGCCATAAGAATAATTCTGATTGATATTGCCAAATAATATAAAGCTAAACCCCAATTTATAGCGAGCTCCGGGTATTATTTCAATTTGGAGTGGCAAGCCAATGGTCTGGAAAGTTTTTTCTTCATAATGGTCTGTATAAAATGTAAAAATTGATATTGGATTATACGTACGATAAATAACGTCTCCTCTGACAACACCTCCGGTATAAGCAATCCCTGCTGAAGCTGATATGAGAAGAATACCTCCAAAGTCTAGCTGCCTTCCATAAAGAAAACCCACATCAATAATCTTTTCAATGGATCCGATAGTATTTGCTTTTGATAATGCTTCTTTTAAGTGTATACCACGGATAGAAAAAATTTGTTTTTTATACACAAATCCTAATTCAATGCCTAATGCACTATTCGTTTGATGATGGATAGTTGCATCTCCAAATCCAATATTAATAAAACCCAGTGAATGCTGTTTTGAATCTCTATTCTTATCTAATGAAGGAAACTTTAGCTGATCATAATCTGCTTTCTTATATCCAACAGTACCTTCTGCTAATGTGTGTAAGAATTCTTCTTCATTGCTTGCATCTAATGAAGAAACCGGACTTACAGCAAATGAGGCAGATGAATGGAGTTTCTCCACTTCTGTTTTCTCCATTGCAATATCACGGCTACCCAGGCTATCGACCAGCATAATTCTAAGCACAATACTGCTATCGGGCAATTGAATCAATGCAGCATAATTATATTCATTGATATCGAAATTAGTAACACATTTACACTGTTTGTTTTCATCAGCATCTATTATATAACCCATCTTTTCGTTGAGTTTTATAAAACAGATTTCAGAAGATGGTGCTTGTGCAAGGGAATCGATTGAAAGAAATAAAAGCGAGATTACAGATTGAATTATTATTAAGTAAATCCAAATACTATTTTTACTTTTCATTTATTTTTTTGTTAAATTATTGAATTAGTTATCTTTAAATATTAAAAATAATAAATCTTATACTGGATTCACTCTCTGAGCAGAAAAGAGCATAATATTTTCATTTCGGTGGGTCAAATGGTTATGTTATAGACCTTATCGCTAATTGTTTGATTATGTTATATTTTTGCAATCAAATTACTGATTTCCTATTTATATTAAAATTTCACAACAAAGTTTACACAAGGAATACCGATTGCTATAAATTCAGATATATCAGAACTGTTTATTAAAGTTAAGTCAACTGCAATTTTTTCACCAAAAAATCTTATTCCGTAGGAGAACATACCATAATAACCACTTTCAAGATTTGGAATTAAGAAATTTTCTGTAACCAAAGCTGTCTTTCGTGCAATCCTCGTCATACCTGAAAATGCAATAACCGGTTTATTATTAAATTCACCTTCAAAAAAGCCCCAACCTGTTCCGAATGTTAAATTATCATCCGCTGTTCCATAAGTGGCAATGCCATATACCACTCCTGATGTGAATCTTTCATTATCAAATCCGGGAATACTTATATAGATGAGGCCACTACCTATCCGTAATTTTTCTGCAATTTTAATAGTAAACTTGGGTGTTAAATAAAATATCGGGTTTCCACCAGCAAATGTTGATAAAAATTCAAGTCCTCCTCCTATTGAGATATTGTCTGTAACTCCAACATTGAGAGAGTTCAGGAAAATATATGTATTTTGATAATACCCTTCTCCTGAATTTAAATTAAAAGCAGAGGGCCCGAATACATATCTGGTTGGCATAGGGTTAGTAAACCAATATAGTCCTTCTCTAAAATCTGATTTATTAATTTCAGTTATTTTACTTATTCCTTTTAAAGGAATATCAATTTTTGGAAGGGTGTTTGTTTTAATTGTAACAGTAACCTCATTTTTTTCAAGGTAACTTCCAACAAATTCAGAACCATCCTTCAATTCAATTTTATAGGTCTTTGTTGAATCAAAAGGGTAATTTACAAAA
>CAIUKU010000435.1 GCA_903899825.1 uncultured Bacteroidales bacterium
ATAGTCTAATAGTCTAATAGCCTAAACCCCTAAAACCCTAATCAACAATTATTTATTCTTCTTTCGGTACAAAAAAGGAAACTTCATACGATAATCTACTTTTATATTACCTTTTGAAATGTCTGTTAATTTTCGTTTTAACAACATTTTTTTCAATGAAGTCAATCTTTCCACAAAAAGAACGCCTTGCAGGTGATCATATTCATGTTGGATAATACGTGCCCTGACACCTTCGTAGACTTCATCATAGGCTTGAAAATTTTCGTCAACATATTGAATCCTGATTTTGGGTTTTCTTACTACATCTTCACGAATATCAGGCACACTCAGGCAACCTTCGTTAAAGCTCCATTCAGTACCTTCTTCTTCAATAATTCGTGCATTAATCATAACTTTTTTAAAATCTTTTGCTTCAGGATAATCAGTTGCATAGGGTGAAGCATCAATCGTCAACAAGCGAATGGATAAATCAACCTGCGGGGCTGCTAATCCTACGCCTTTTGAAAAATACATCGTTTCAAACATATCTCTTATAATTACATCCAGATTAGGATAATCTTTATCAATATCCTGTGCAATCTTTTTTAAAGTCGGATGACCATAAGCAGTAATCGGTAGTAACATTCTCTTAAAATTTTAATTTAATATTTTGATCTTGTTTCCATATAAGATTGTAAAATAATGGTTGCACTAATCGTATCAAGCAAGGCTTTATTCTGACGGTCTTTTTTTTTCAAACCTGCCGATAATATTGTCTGTGAAGCTATTTTAGATGTAAATCTCTCATCAATTCTTTCGATTGAAATATCAGGAAATGTTTTTTTAAGTTGTTTAATAAACGGATCAATAAACTTAACGGATTCAGACGGTAAATTGTTCATTTGTCTGGGTTCGCCTACAACAAAACAGTCTACTTTTTCTTTCGAAATATATTCTTTTAAAAAGCTTAAAACATCTTTGGAGTGAACTGTTGTTAAACCATTTGCAATTAGTTGAAATTCATCTGTAACTGCAATTCCAACACGTTTTTGTCCGTAATCTATAGCTAAAATCCTTCCCATTTTTGTTTTTTGCAAATTTAATGGTTTTTATCCAAATTATAACAACAAGCTGATTATTCTTTTTCAAAACAATCTATAAAATCGATGTTGTAATAATACAGCTAAATCGAATTTTAGGTTTTTCGATATTCCTATTGATCATTCTATATTTAATTTCCCTAACTTTGCAGTAAAATTTATCATTCAATGAAGTCTGTTTTTTATTATATACTCAGGTTGTCAATATTTTGCTTATTCCTGTTTTTCATTCAGCAAAATATCTTTCTTTTTTATTTTTTCGCACAATCCGGTTTTAGTATACAAGAATGGGCATTAAGCAATATGAATGCATTTGCGATGAATGTTGCAACAATTTCATATATTTTGCTTTTAATTTCTTTTCTGTTAATATTGATCAGCATCAAAGACAGCAATATTTTAAAAAAGATCTGCAATTTTTTTATCATTTTATTCATTATTATCAGCAATTTTATTCTTATTTCCGACATTGGACTTTATGCAGAATGGGGATCCAAAATTAATCCAAAAGCACTATCATATCTTGCTTATCCAAGTGAAGCATTGGCATCAGCTAAATCTGCTCCGGTAATAAAATTAATATTATTATTTATTTTGCAAACCATACCAGAGATATGGATTTATAATAAATATATCCGCATTAAATCTATAGCTGAGAAGACGTTTTGGTTAAAAAAAATATTATTTTTTTTAATATTATTACCAGTATTAGTAATTGGAATAAGAGGCGGATTACAAATTTTTCCTATTGACAGAAGCTGGAGCTATTTTTCAGAAAAACCATTACTCAATCAGGCTGCTGTTAATAGTACCTGGAACTGTCTTGCTTCATTGGTAGAAAAAGAAGAAGTAGCTTCAAATCCATATATATACATGAATAACAGCTCATCAGATCTTATATTTAAGGAATTAAGCACTAATATAAAAGACAGCACTTCCTATATTTTCAAAATAGACAAACCAAATATTGTCATCATTTTATTGGAAGGCATAAGTGCAGAAGCTGTCGGGGTTCTAAATCATGAATGTGAGGCAACACCACAATTTTCAGCTTTAGCAAAACAAGGCTTATTATTTACAGCGTTTTATTCTACAGGTTTCAGAACTGAACAGGCACTGGCTGCCATTGTTGCCGGATTTCCATCACAGCCCAAAACAACGATTATCAGAAAATTCGGGAAGTTTGATAAAATGCCGAGTATTGCAAAAGAATTATCATCCAATTCTTATCATACCTCTTATTATTATGGGGGAAATCTACAATTTGCCAATACAGCAACTTATTTAATATCATCTGGTTTTAAAAAAATCATCGGAGAAAAAGATTTTGAATTTAAACGCTTTACAAACTGGGGTTGTTTTGATGAAGAACTCTTTGATTTCACAGTGAAGGATATGAACAAAAATCCGCAACCTTTCTTTTCAATTGTAATGACAAGCACTGCTCATGAACCTTTCGACAAAAGAGTAGAAAAAGTTTTTACAGGGAATACAATTGTTGATGATTATCTAAATGTGGTTCATTATACAGATAAGAGTGTATACCAATTTATTGAAAAAGCAAAAAAGGAAGCATGGTATCAGAATACCGTGTTTTTAATTGTTTCAGATCATACCCATCGCTTACCCGGAAATCGCATGAATTATGAAATCAAAAGACATTGGATTCCTTGTTTGCTTTATGGTCCTGCGCTAAAAGATGCATTTAAAGGCAAAACTATGGATAAATATGTAACTCATGCTGATATTCCTGCTATTTTACTGGCTCAGTTAAAATTAAAACACGAAAAATTTAAATGGAGTAAGAATATTTTTAATACTTATGAAAA
>CAIUKU010000436.1 GCA_903899825.1 uncultured Bacteroidales bacterium
ATACAGTTTGAAAAACAGCTGACAAATTTGTGTTTTAGGCGGTACAGTTTGCCGCGGAATAGGTGGACCAGTTTACTGCGGAATGTGAGGACCACTTTGCCGCGGAATTAGTGGTACACTTTGCGCGGATTCTCCAGTTATGTGCAGCCTTTATTTCTGTTAATTTCTTGTCTTAAAGTCGCCAATTATAGGATAGAGTTTCGTAATCTCATATAGTTGTCTTTCCAGATTTTTAATTTCTGTCTGGTCGAATGCCATTTCAAAAGATAATTCACTGCCGTTAATTCCTGGAACATCACACGCCACAACTTTAACTTCGAAATGTCCAATACCGTCTCCAATTATTCTTATATCCAAATAACCTTCTAAATCACAAAATCTAACTGTTGAATTTAGACGGTCATACAGTCTATGAAGATCAAGTCTGAAATTTTCTAAATCAATTGTCGAAAAATCCCCAAAATATTGTCCTGAGAAATTACCACCTTTCACGGTAACTTTTGTTTTAATCCAATTCTTGTCGTAGACGATTTCGGAGCCATACTTAACCAGCTCAACTGGTTCAAGTCGAATGAAGTTTCCGCAGTCGGAAATTTCAAAGTATAAGTCATGTTCGTCTGTCATTTTTTTCTTTTAAGGTTGCACATAACGTTTTGCGGCTTGGCGTAGTGGCGGATTTACACCACAAATGTTTATACGAAGCACTACTGTTTGTTGAACCACAAAACTGTCATACGAAGCACTGAACCCGCCATTACGCCAAACCGCTGTTATAGGCTGGCGTTCTTGTCTGTCGTGGTTTACAACCATTTTTATGTCGTCCGTTTGTGTCATTTGTCGAGTGCTTTTTTGTCTGGCTTGTGTGTCGGGTGTTTTATTTTTTTTGAAGCGTTGGAAAAAATATTTTGAAATTCTTTCTTGGGTCGGTGAGGTGAAAGCTCTTTTGCAATTTTTGGTCTGTGCGTTGGCTTGTGCGAATTGCAAATGTGCTTACACCTGTGCGATTGCTATTTCTCTAATTGGTTCATTAATGTTGATTTCCAGATTTTATATTTATTGTCCTTAATTGATTGGAAGAAGTCTGCAATGTCGCTGCCATCGTCTGATAGAAACTTGAAATAGTATCTGTCTTTGCTTTTCGCTTCCTCTAATTTCTTATTTAGGTTGTCAAAATGTGTTTTTGCGTCTCTGTGCTTTGCCTTATTTTTATTGCTATCATCATCTTTCTTTTTGGTCTCAACAACAAGTATGTCATTTGTTCCTTTAACCTTTAGAAAAAAGTCAGGGTTAAATGTTTCATTCTTTACGTGTGTCTTTGCTTTGGTTTCGGGTTTGTATGAATATGGAAAACCATAAAAACCTTTGTCTGCCGATTTAAGAAATGCATCAACTAAGTCTATATTTAGAAACAGTGTTTTTGCAAATTCTATTTCTGGTGTGTAAGAAACATATAATGAATTTAATGCTGTTTTGAATTTGCTGTCGTCAACAAATTTTAAGTGTTGATTAATTTCTGTTTGCAAATTTGCCAACTCTGCAATTTTTGTTGCAATTGCAACTGTATCAGTTCCAGACTTGGTAAGTTCTGCTTTGAGTTCGTCAATTTGCTTGTCAAGTTGAGTAAATGTATTGAATAAAGTATTTTCTTCGTCTTTATACCAATTTCCAGTGCTTTCTGTATAAATTAAGAAACCATTGCGTTTCAAACTGTCTTCGCTAAATGACTGAGTAGGATATTTTTCAGTAGAAATTTCAAAAAGGTCGTCCGCTACATTTGAAACTCTTGGAACTTCTTTTCCTATTTCTCTAAACATCGGACCAAATGATTGTTGTGCCGAGTGATAGTTTTCCTTGCTTAAAAAATCGTCTCCATAGCCTTTATCCTTTAGCTCCTTTTGAATTGTCGATTTCAATTTTGATTTTGGATACTCAACTGCAATTTTTGGGTCTTTGTCTTTGAGGTATGTATAAAGATTTGTAACAGCTTGGTCAATGCCGTAAATTTCTTTGTCTTCAAAAACATAGCTTATTGAATTATGCTGAAAGTCTGCTTTATATTCAGCTACTTTCTTTTGAGGATTAAATCCGTATGATTTTGGTCCAACTGCTTTTTCAGTCTTTGTTTCTTTTGTAGTTTCTTTTGGCTCATACTTTAAGTTGTGCAATGGAAAAGCATATTTATTTCTGCTTTTGTCATAGCCCCAACTCAATCTATTTTCAAGTTCTAAAATCTCATTGTATAGATTTTGAATTTGAGAATTCCATTTTTCGTGATTGTTAACTTTCAAATAAATTTTGTCAGCACCAATTGCATCTTTAAGGTTTTGTGGAATTCTCAATCCTCTACCAAGTACTTGAGCAATCAAGAGTTTTGAGTTGAATGCTCTTTGCTTGTGCGGAACAACTTGAAAAACATTTTTAACGTCCCAACCTTCTGTAAGCATTGAAACAGAAACAATCCATTCTATAGGATTTTCCCTGTCGTCAACGGTTTTAAGTAGTTTTAAATTTTCTTGTCGAATTTTATCTGCTCCTCTGCCTTCTTTGTCTTTTGCAATTATGGGAGCAATTAGTTTCCCATCACTTGTATCTTTTCCTGGTACGCTAGAAGTAACCCAAATTGCTTTTGTTGCTGCTTCTTCAATGCTGATTTTTTCTTTTTCTGAAATGAACTTTACGACTTCATTCCATTCTATAATTGCTTCGGCTATACTTGCACAAACAACAATTGTAATAGGCTTAACATATTCACCATATGCTTTGATGTTCTCTTGATGAACCGCCCAAATTTGCTGATATCCTTTGTCATCTTTGTATTCGTCAAATGTTTTTGCATCAACCTTTTTCACAATTCCTTTGTCAACTGCTTGCTTTAAGCCAAAACGATAAAGCACATCATTGAAATAGTCGTTGTTGTCTGAACCGTAATAAGGAGTTCCAGTTACATTGACGATGTATTTAAAGTTATATTCTTTATCCTTTAAAAATTCAATCCATTTTTTGTCTTTACTGTCTGCTTCGCCTGAAAAAATATGATGTGCTTCGTCATTCAATACCAAAACACTTTGTCCTTCATTTTTGAAACTTGCCTGAATTGAAGAACCTGTCCTTTGATACGTGGCGTGAATGTTCTCAATACAGATGTCATTTACTTGAATGGTTTCAGAAGCATTCTTTATTTCTGATTGAACATATTCTGGATTTATTGCTCTAAGAATATCAACTAAATCTTTACGGTTGTTTAAATCTTTGAATTTTTCAGTTAGTCCTTCTTCAATTGTCAAAGAAGGGCAAAGTACTAAAACTTTATCAACTGCACCTTCGCAAAGCATCACTTGTGCAATACCAAACATTAGAAAACTCTTACCTGAACCTGTAGCTAAGTCCATTGAACAAGCCTTGAATTTGCCAAGCGGAATTGAGTTTAAGTAATCTTCTTTGTTGGAATATCTGTCTTTTATTTTTGGGTTCTTTAAATAGTTTTCTTTCGCCAAATCTTCCATCGTCTTATACTTGTCAGAAAGTAAGAAGCCAACAGCTGCTTTTACAGCATCCCGATGAAAAGAATAGTCGTCATTATATAAAGCTTCTAAGTATGTATCATACTTGTTCAAGATTTCGTTTACCGCATCATCTTTGAACTTTAGAACCAAGTCTGTATTACGAATGCTTATGCTCATTTTTTAAAGTCTTTTTTGTCAAATACTAATTTCTTTTCATTGCCATATTCATCAATTAGAATAACAGCAAGCTTTTCTTTCGTCCACTTTTCTGCATCAATAACTATTTCAACTGGCGTAATTTCATCTTTTACTAAAGTTGTACCCCAGAAATGCATATCCATTGTAAACGGTTCATTTTTAAAATCGAGATCAATAAGTACTAATGAAAGCGTTTCAAAATTTTTAAAATCTTCAGGTGAATAATTTAAACCGTCAGAATAAAATTCCGTTAGTTTGATGATGTATTTTAATTCTTCAAAGAGCCCGGCTTTTTTCTCTTGTTTATGAAGAGTATATTTTATCTGTGGTTGAGAAACTAAATCAAAACCAAATGCATCAATTACTTCGTTTACATTTTCTTCGGATTTAGGTTGTTTAAAGCTACCTAATTCACCTTGTTGTTTTAAACGTATTAATACAGAAGCGGGTACTTTAAGGAATGTATATATTGTATCACCTAGTTTGATTTCATCCTGCATAAAATTCATACTTTGGACTGGAGCAATTACATAAAATCTTTCTCCTCCTTTACCTTTAAGATAACTATGTAAATTTTTTACATACTCCTCATCAATTGCAATTTTCTTTTTTTCAGGATAATTCCAAATATATGCACTATTAACACCGATATACCCATCTACTAAGAAGCCATTTATGGTGTGTTCATTTTTTCTAACTTCAAATAGTTTTAAAACAAATTCACGGTATTGTTCCCAATGTAGATTTAGAATGTTTTCTTTTTCATATACACCTGCGGCATAATACGTGAATGCCTTTGCAGGTAGGTGTTTGCCCTTTTCCGCTTTGTTCTTGTCATCTATAAAAGCAAATTGAAATTCAATTTCATTAACCTCATAGCAAAGAATTCCCTTTTCATTTTCATATAAATCGTCTTCAGATAATTTTAATTGATTTTGATTAATACAAATTGAAATAAACTTTTCCTTTGAAGTGTCTTTTATAAACTGTGATAATTTATCTAGATAATTATGGTCTATGTTTTTTATTGACTTTATTGATTTATCAGTAAAAAATATAGATAAACTATTTGAAAGTGCTTTTTCTGTATCGTCAATTCGTTCTAATTCTGTTGTTTTTTCATTTTGCTTTCCATCAATTTCGGAATTAAGATTAAGTAATCTCTTTTCAATAGAGTATATTGAAAGTTTGCCGCAATCAATACCAATCCATTTTCGATTTAATTTTTCAGCGGTAGTTAATGTTGTTCCACTACCTGCAAAACAGTCAATTACAACATCGCCTTCAACTGATGATGCATTAATTATTCTTTCTAATAACCTTTCTGGTTTTTGAGTTGGATAGTTGCCTTTTCCGCCTTTCATTCGACCAAGGTCTTGCCAAATATCTTGAATAACCTGTCCAGATTTTATACGATCTTCTAAAAATACGACCCTACATCTTTGAGCACCTTTTGGGAATTGAGGAAGATAAACATCTCCATTTTTCAATTTTAATTCCATTTCCTCTTCGGTTCCAATCCATTGTAATCCTTTTTTAGGAGTAACACCTCTCCAAGTAAAAAACTTTTCCTTATTATTTCCTTTCCACGTAGCTCGTTCTAGCTTTAATGGTTTCGCTCCAACTGGAATAGGATATTTGAGTTTAACTATTTTTCCATCCTCTAATTTCATCCAAGAATATTCTTTAAATGCATTTTTGGACATTGCAGTAGTTATTCTATCCCAGTGATAGTTTGCATCACCTTTGGTGTAATAGTATATTACATCGTGAATATTACCGTATTTATTTTTGGCATCATTGTGTGGGTCGGAACGTTGCCAAATAATTTCATTCCTAAAATTTTCCTCACCAAAAACTTCATCTAAAATGTTTTTAATATAATGCCCCTTTTTATAATCTAAGTGTAAATAAATGGAACCACCATCAGCTAATATTTCTTTTAAAAAAACAAGTCTTTTCCTAATGAATTCAATAAATTTCGAACCTGCAACCTTGTCTGCATAAGCTTTTTCTTTATCTTTCATAAAGTCGCTTTTTGTTGCAAACGGAGGGTCAATATAAATTAGCTTTATTTTATTACGCAAATTATACTTGTTTGGTCCGCCTTGTCTTACATCTTCGTAAAGTGTTTTTAATGCAAGTAAGTTGTCACCAAATATTAGCATATTTCTCCAACCGCCTTCCCATTCGTTGTCTTCGTTAAAAACTCTTACTTCTTGTAAAGGTGCTTCTAAAGTATTAGTCAAAATACTTGCTTTAGGCTCTTTTTCAGAGTAAACCAATTCGTATTCTGCTTTTACTTTTATATATCCGTCTTTCTTCTTAGCCATTTATTGTAAGTTCAAATTTGAGTTGTCTAAAATACGTTTATTAATCTCATTATCGTCATAGGTGCGTTGGCAAAAAATGGCTCTTTTGGTTTTGCCTGTGTGTCGGCTTGTGCGGTTGGGGCAAAACCAAATGTGCCATTTGTGCGGTGGCTGAATTTCAAAATATTTTGTGCGGTGGGAAAAAAAATAAAACACGAAGCGTTGGGCTGTAGTGTCGGAAAAAAGTCCGCTGTTAAGTTTATATGTTGTCCTGTCGTTTTGATAATTTGTCTGTCAGTTTAATGGTTAATGTGTCGTCTGTTACGCTTGCCTATAACGGTTGAGTGTAGCAGCAGTAGGGGATTGCGGGCAATGTCCTTCGATTTCACCACTAAAGCTTTGGCGGAAAAAAGTCCCCAATTTACCACCAAAACCCCTATTGCTGCTACACTTTGTTCAAGCGAAACCTTTAGCAAAGCTAAAGGTAGTTTTGAAGTAACAAAAGTATTAATAAATCTGTAAATCCATGATTATTAACAAAAATAATTTAAATCATGGACAAAACTATCTTACATCCGGAATCAGTTCAGGCATTGGAATTAATGCAAAAAACAATGCTTGCTGGCAATTACTCCAAACGCAGTATTACAGGCTATCTACGTGAAGTTCGTTACATTTGTGTGTATTTCCCAGAACTATCGCCTTATGAATGGAATGATAAATATATAATTAATTATATGGCTTATCTGAAAACTGTTCATCATGCTTCTTACAGCAAATGCAAAATGACGGCTCAAAGTGTGGCTTTTTTCTTTCGTCATGTACTCAAACGTCCTTACGATGTACCTTCTAAGCTTTACCCCAAACGTGAGTTTAAACTTCCTAACTTTTTAAGCAAGGAAGAAATGCAGAAACTAATTGAAAGTTGCCGTAGCCCCAAACAATCTGCTATCATTGAACTCTTCTACAGTTCAGGTTTACGCCTGGATGAACTGCGAATGTTGAAAATGACGGATATAGATGCTAAAAACAACCGCATCTTTGTTCGTTGCGGCAAAGGTCGCAAAGACAGAGTTACCTTGCTTTCCAAACGGTTGGTGGAAACACTCCGGTATTATTATGTTGCACAGGAAGTAAAGCCAAAAGTTTATCTTTTTGAAGGTCAAAAACCAGGTGAACCGATGTGGGCTGGCAGTATTCAGCACTGTGTCAGACTTGCTTATAAATATGCAGGCTTGTCTCATAAAGGGCATAAAGTTCATGCAATACGTCATAGCTTTGCCACTCATTTGCTTGATGCAGGAATTGACATTCATACCATTAAAGAGTTACTCGGTCATAGTGACATTAAAACAACAATGGTTTATCTGCATCTGCAGACTTCTAAACGTAATTTGATTGTAAATCCGCTGGACGAACTCTTTAAACCGTACGATCAAATTGCAAATGTTCCCAAACTCACGTCTTTGGTGTGAAACCACATTATACATTACAGCAGTTGTTGCAACAAACTCAAAGGGACAATAGCGTTAATTCATACAGCAATAGTGTATTATTGAAGCTGCAAAACTGCCGGACCTCTCAATTGGGATATCATCATTATCGTTGCGAAAATCCTGATTGCGGACACGTTCATTATCAGTATCACAGCTGCCGCAACCGGCATTGTCCTGCCTGCAACTGGCTTAAACAAGACCAGTGGATGGAAGCCCGGATGAACGAACTGCTTCCCGTGAAGTATTTCCATGTGGTATTTACCTTGCCTCATGAGCTGAATAGTCTGGTAATGGGAAACAGAACGGTTTTGTTTAAACTGCTTTTCGATAGTGCTGTTCATTGTTTGCTTACGCTTAGCCGTGACAAAAAATGGTTAGGCGCAGTGCCTTCAATTACAGCTATGTTGCATACATGGGGACAGCAGCTTAGTTTTCATCCACATCTGCATTGCATTGTAAGCGGTGGCGGGGTTGACAAGGAATTAAACTGGCATGATTTAAAAAAGAAATCGCACAAAGGATATCTGTTTCCTTATGATGTAATGGAACCGCTTTATAAAAAGTATTTTCTGGCCAATCTCAACCGCATGATTATCCGTCAAGAGATAACTGTTGATGCAAAAGTCAACTGGAAAAAGCTTAAAGACCAGCTCTATCTTAAAGAGTGGATTGTTTATGCCAAATCGCCTATGGGCAATGCAGCACAGGTAGTGGAATATCTGGCCCGTTATGCTCACAAGGTGGCTATTTCAAATCACCGGATTCTTGATATTTCAAATGCTACAGTTGTTTTTCAATACAAAGATTACAACGACCATAACAAATCCAAAACCATGCCATTGTCGGTAGATGAATTTGTCCGCCGTTTTGAACAGCATATTCTGCCCAAAGGCTTTGTAAAGATGCGGCATTATGGCATACTGGGCAACTTCAACCGTAAAAAACGTGTGAATGAAATACTCAGAAAAATGAAACTTCCTCAGCATCCTCCAACTGTTATAATTCCCTATCATTTGCGCTTGTTGGAAAAATATGGCATAGATATTTTCCTTTGTCCCAAATGCAAAAAAGCCAAACTGGAACTTAAAGAAATTGTTTTTCCAAACATCAGAGGAAGTCCTATTCCTCATACTGCCGCTATTTTCAAATCCTTTATCTGATATTCACCTTTTAGGTGGACAGCTATTGTTTTGTCTAAACGTGAGAAAAACAGTAAATCAAAGGGATAAATGCTCTTATGTCAAAAGAAAAAACAGAAAAAACAGAAAAAACTATGTTTGAAACTTCCATTAAACAGAAAAACAAGTAATGAAACTAACGTAATAAACCAAAAATATGCCTACTTTCCCCCCTAAGGAAATCAAGCTGCACCACGAAAGGTTTCGCTGAACACCGTATAGACCAAAATCCCATTAGATGTTTTACCTAATGGGATTTTTTGTGAAGGGGATTTCGGCTATACGACTGAATGTTATAAGCATAGCCTTTTTCTCTTCGCCGATAATTACATTAAATTTGTCAGACTGCTGCTTAAAACGATTTCATCATATTTCAAGTCTAACGAACTTGACGCTTTTACGATAGCTCTTATTTCATTTTCGGTAATGCCAGGATTATTTTTTTGGGCTATTTTCGTAGCATCCGAAACTTTTATTGACTTAGCCCCACCTTGAGTTCTCCAAATCATCAAGGCTTGAGTCAATTTATACTCAATTTCTTCTTTTTGTCCCATTGTATTTTAATTTTAATGTTGGTTAATACTTTCTTTGAACTTTATTTACACATTTACTTGGAACAGGTCTGTCAGGATGAAAACCTTGGTCACTTGTATAAAGTGTACAACTTGCCTTTTTATGGTCACTTGACCAAACTTTACAATGCGAGCAATCAGCACATCTGTCGCCTGATTTAATTGATGCCATAGTCGATTTCCTTTCTTTTAATTGTTAATTATTCAGATTATTTAATAACCCCATTCCGGTAATAACTGCAACTTTATTTTTGTCAGTAAACAAAATAGCAATTTCAGAATGGGCATTAATTTTTTCTTTGATAAATTGAACTATAGGACTCACATCTGATAAATAAAACATTTGAGAAGACTGTTCTGCGTTTTTTGGTAAGTTCAATTTCCCAACTTCTTGTTCATCTTTCAGAAACAGCAATTTCTCAGGGTGGTCATTTTTTAGTTTATTTATGAACTTTTTTGACATTTGAATCAATATTGTTTCTTTAGTTTCATCAGTTGCAATTTCATTAAACTCTAAAAAGTCAGGCCAAACTTTAATGTCTGAGGAATCTGAATTTAATTGAAATTCACAAATAATTTGACCAACTGATTGTTCTTGAAGAGTTGGTTTTACATCAGAAAATAAGAATAGTCTAATGTGAATTAGATAGTCTTTCATTTCCGCTGCTCCGATAGAAAATGAATTTATTGGATAAGGAGAACCAAATATAATATCACAGAGATAATCAATGTGGCTATTGAACTCTTTGACTGCAATATCCCAATTGGTTACTTTTTTAAATTCTTCAATTGGCCAATCAGATAGTTCAACTCCAACAATTTCGTTGAAATTAAAATCAAAAATTGGATTGAAATTTTTAGGTCTAATTTCTTTTTTCATGATTTGTCCATTTTTAGTGATTTTTTGGCTTGCTTATAACGGTTTCGGGCTTGGCGAAGGTGGCGATTTACACTACTAATGTTGATGCGGAGAACCAAACTTTGATTAACCGTAAATGTGTCAGCGGAGCACTGAACCGCCACTTTTGCCAAGCCCGTGTTGTACTAAATTCCGCAAAAGCGGAATAGTTATCTGCAAAT
>CAIUKU010000437.1 GCA_903899825.1 uncultured Bacteroidales bacterium
ATAAAGGAACAAAGACTTTATTTAGTACAGGAATTGAAATCAGTAAAGACTTTTGCGACAAAAAGCAAAATCTTATTTTTCCGGATTATCCAGATGCACCTAAATTGAATTATCAAATAAGTGTTATTACTAATAAAATACGTAATGCAATCATTATTTTAAACCACCAGGGCATAGAACCTACAACAAGTGAAGTTAAAAATATTGTGTTAGACAACGAAACTGTTAAAAAGAAAACTGATTTTTTTACTTTTTTTGACGACTTTGTAATTATTAAAAGTAAATCTACCAGAATTGCAACTAGTCTTAACTATAAAAAGTTAAAAAGTCATCTTCTGAATTTTCAGACTGAATCTGATTATAAAATAACTTTTGCTTCTATAAATTTTGATTTTTTTATTCAATTCCAAAATTACTTTATATCTAGAAATCTTCAAATTAATTACTTTGCAAACAATATTAGGTTATTAAAATCTATCCTTAGTGCCGCTGATATAAGTAATATCAAAATAAACGATGAAGTAAAGACTAAATCATTTAAAGCTTCATACATTGTAACTGATTCTGTATATCTAAACGATGAAGAACTTCAAAAGCTAATTCAACTTGATTTATCAAAATATTCTGGAATGGATAGAACCCGCGATACATTTATTATTGGTGCTTTTACAGGATTACGATAT
This sequence comes from uncultured Bacteroidales bacterium, assembly GCA_903899825.1. GTDB lineage: Bacteria > Bacteroidota > Bacteroidia > Bacteroidales > JACABE01 > JACABE01. Next base: position 684 of record CAIUKU010000437.1, read on the forward strand.
TCTGATATTTTAAAACTTACAGACGATAAAATACAGAATAATGCTATTAAGATTCGTCACATTAAAACTGGCAAGTGGGTAAATATTCCGATACATCAAGCTATTCATAATATCATTAAGAAAAGGGGTGGGCTGCCAAAGCCTTTGGACCATTCCGACTTTAATAAACAGATTAAAAAAGTAGCTAAAAAAGCTGGCATTAGTCAAATAGTTTCTTCAAATAAATATATAGGTAAACAAATAATTGAAAGTAGGGTACCAAAATATCAGATAATAAGTTCACACACAATGCGTAGAAGTTTTATAACTAATTTACACCATAAAGGCATGCCACTAAGGAATATTATGGATTTTTCAGGACATTCTACGATATCTTCGCTGGAACGATACATTAAATCTGATTTGAATGAATCAAAAAATCTTTTGTTGGAAATTTGGAAACTAAAATAAATAAAGTATATGTTAAGTTTATTTTCGAACGTATTTAGTTTCTGTCTTTAAAGTCGCTTGTTTATTGATTTAGGACCTAAATTTATAAATTTTCTATTTACTACTTTACTTATTAATAGCTGACATTATGGACAGAAACTAATAAAAAGTTTAGATAGACTATAAAATAGGGACTTATAAATGTAAATGCAACAGCAAAAAATGCTATTGCATTTTTTTTTGAAGCAACATTGCTTCAAAAAATGTATTGAATAAATCTATTTTTTATATTCTAGTATTTATTAATGCAGTATTTTATTAGTAATAACACTTATTTGATAATTCAATTTAGGTGCATCTGGATAATCCGGAAAAATAAGATTTTGCTTTTTGTCGCAAAAGTCTTTACTGATTTCAATTCCTGTACTAAATAAAGTCTTTGTTCCTTTAT
>CAIUKU010000438.1 GCA_903899825.1 uncultured Bacteroidales bacterium
CAAAATAATTTTATTTTGTAGGGAAAGGCTTACAAAAAAGTAGGCTAAATCTTACAAAAAATGTAAAATTACTATTTTTATGTTGTATATTTGTAGCGTAAAAAATTTATAATAATATTAACTTGTTAATTAACAAGATTATAGATTTATTTGAGGCATCAATTATTTATGAACAATTTGTTGATAAGTATTGTTATTGCTGTTTGTGCTTATGAAAGAATACATACAACATTAAACTTTTGTTTTTAAGAATATAAAACGGAGAAAAAATATTACAAATAATTTAAATATGAAATAGCCATAAGTATATTCCCGAAACTTCGCTATAGGCATAACTAGCTATTTGCCCATTGAAAAAAAATAAAAATAATTACATATGAAAAATCAATTACACTTTACATTGCTTAAAAGAATGATTGCAGTAACACAGTTTCCTGCAAAAATATTTTTAGGAATCATCATTTTTATAATGGCTTTTGTGCAACAACTCAATGCACAAAACTGTTCGGTGAATTCAGGCGTTGACCAGGTTCTTTGTCCCAACGAAGCTTTGATACTCCATGGTAAAAAATCAGGATCATTCCCTGTTTCTACCTGGGTAAAATGGACACAAGTTGGTGGACCTGCGGCAGTAATTACAAATCCTGATATTTTAGAAACTTCGGTTACTAATTTTCAAGCCAACGATACTTTGATTTTCAGGTTATCTACCCAATGTCTGGATGGTTCTTTGGTTTCTCAGGATGTGGAATATATAATTTTACCATCACTTACAGTTACTGTAGGTGCTCCGGCAACTTATTGTCCGGGAGCAACAGCTTTTTTGAATGGTAGTATACCGGGGCCTCATCAGGTTGGTGTATGGACAGGTTTTGGCAATGGAATATCAGCAGTTAATCCCAATTTATACAATACTCAGATTAATATCTCTGGTGGTGCTGCAGGAGCAACAACACTGGTATGGACTGTTACAGATACATTGAGTTATTGTACAGGATCAGCGAATGTAGTAATTACCAATCTGGGAGGTGTAATGCCTGTGACTGCAGGTCCGTTAAATACATTAAATCATTGTTATTCAACTACCCAAAGTGCCAGCCTTTCAGGTTCTTATGCCGGAATATGGGGAAGCGGACAAGGAGGAACCTGGACCATCGTCAGTGGACCTACTGTTCCTGCTATTAGTGATATTCATGCTAACAACTCTGGTGTTTCCGGACTTATACAGGGAACTTATGTATTCAGATGGACAGTTAACGGACCCTGTGCTTCAGGAACTGCATTGTATACCATCGTCGTTCCTCCTCCTACTGCCGATCTGACCGGTGCAGGCGCTGGAGCTTCTCAGATTTTTTGTGACGGACGTACACAAACTGTTTTGAGTGGAACACCCGGCATTTATATTAATGAACATACAATATGGTCACAGACTGGTGGCCCTGCATTACCTCCTAATTCTATTGTATGTGATACTTGTTCTGTAACCCCGGTTATTAATCTTGATGGGCATAGTACTTATACTTTTCAATATAATATTCATAATGACACTACCCAATGTTCAAACTCAAATTCACTTACTGTTTCATATTTAAATCAACCTCCTACTTTAAGCATTACAACCAAACCCATTATTTTGAACTGTAATGAGCGTTCTGCTTCCATTGAATATATAGAAGGTGGATTGGGAAATGTACAATACAGAGTATACGGTGCCCCAATAGCAGATACAGTGATACTTAAAGATACCAACAACTGGGTCAATGCTTCTAATCCACTTGTTTTAACAGATAAATTTAACTTCAGCGGGAAGTATTTGGTTCAATTACGAAATGTTAGTACTGTGAATGTTGGTTGTGGAACTTCTTATGATGAAGTGGAAATTTTTGCTTCTTTTGGCGGGGAATCAGCCAATGCAGGAACAGATCAGATTCTTAACTGCAATGTTGATAGTACCTCTCTTCAGGGTAATGACCCTAAACTAACCGGTATAGGGGAAGGGCAATGGTCTCAGATAAGTGGCCCGACAGCCGTTTTATTTACACATCCTACGCATAATCTTCCAACCTTAAGCATTGACAGTTTACTGATTGATCAGTACTATTCTTTTTTGTGGTATGTTACCGGAGGTCAGGGTTGTCCTGACGCTCAGGATACAGTAACCGTTATAACAGGATCCTATTGGCCTCATCCAAAAAGTGCAGGGCCTGATCAGCTGGTTTGTTATCAAACACCAGTTTATCTGCATGCTCAAAAACCCGATTATATTTTTGAAGTGGGAACATGGACGGTATCGCCCAATACACCGGGAATCAGCTTTTCAAATATACATGACTCAACAGCTGTGGTAAACGGCTTGCAGTCATTTACCGACTATACGTTTTACTGGACGATACGTAATGCTTGTGGTGCAACAACCGACTCAACTATAGTGAGTGTAAATGATACTTATGGTCCTAAAGCCTCTGTAGCCGGTAATGATACATGTCTTTCATCCGGGACTACCCAGGTAACACTGGCTGCCAACGACCCGAGTCCGGGAACAGGTCTCTGGAACCAAGTAAGCGGTCCTTTAACCGATACCATTGTTTCTCCTACACTTTACAATACTACTGTGAATGGTTTACTCCCGGGAACCTACAGGTATGAGTGGGTCATTTCCCGCAATGTCTGTACTTCAACAAGGGATACTGTTACCATCACCGTGAATGATCCGGGCGCAACTGCTGCCAATGCTGGTTCTGATATCAGCGTTTGCGGAAGCTATACAACCCTCACTGCTACAGGAAGTAATCCAGCACCTGGCTCAACAGCTTATTGGTTGCAGCTTACAGGTAATCAAGGTCCTGTTATTGCCTCTCCCGGCAGTGCTTCAACATTGCTTACAAATTTACATGCCAATGGTTCACCAGCTGTCGTTTTCAGATTCCTTTACACCATTACCAATGGCGCCTGTATTTCAAAAGACACGGTTGCAGTTTATGTATCAGATTCTGCATCTGTTGCAAATATTGCATTAGATTCAATTGGTACTTGCGGAAATTCAACAGTAAGCCTATCAGCTGATTCACCTGGTTTAGGTAGTGGACGCTGGTCTATTTTCAGCGGACCCAATTTGCCTTCTATTGTATCTCCTTCATCTCCTACAACTTCAGTCAACAATTTAATAACCGGAAATTATGTATTTCGCTGGACCGTTAGCGGTGGCCCTTATTGTGAATCAACTTATGATAGTATTAAAGTCAGGGTTATCCGTAATGCAAATGCCGGTAGCGATCAAAGTTATTGCGAGGTCATTACCGCTGTTAATTTAACTGGAACTGTTTCCAGTTCAGGTAGCTGGACACAAATGGATTATACGCCAAATTCAGCAACCATTACTACTACTTCAGCCAATACAGCTACTGCATCAGGTTTAATACCCGGAGTTTATAATTTTATTTATTCAGTTTCCGAAGACGGATGTGTTTCAACTGACACCATAAAGGTTACCCTCTATACTCCTCCAAGCACAGCAAGTGCTGGTAATGATACTTCACTGTGTAGTCAGCTTACTTCCTCTTTTCAATTTTCTGCAACATCACCAATAGCCGGTAGCGGAAAATGGACAAAACTCTATGGGCCAAGTGGCTCAACAGGAAGTTTTGATAATGATGCTTTATATAATGCTGTCTATACACCTGGTGGTGCTGATAGTACTAAATACGGTTTATATGTATTTCAATGGACAGTTGCAAATAACAGTTGTAGTAATGCTGATCAGGTAAGGATAACCTATTATCAGGAACCATCCGCAGCAGACGCTGGTACTGACCAGAACTTAACCTGTGCCACCACAGCTTTTATGGCAGCTACTAATCCTGTAGTTGGACTTGGAACCTGGACTTTTATTTCCAAAACCGGTGATAGTCCTTCTCCAACTATTTTGAATCCACTGCTTTACAATTCTGAAATTACAGGATTGGGAACTAAATCAAATGGTGATTCTGCAACTTATACTTTTTTGTGGACTGTTACCAATGGAGTCTGTGCCAGTAAAACAGATTTCGTTGATATTCGTGTTTTTCAAACACCTACTCCGGCTAACGCAGGTGTTGATCAATCCCTGTGTAATCAAACCAGTGTTATTTTAACCGCCACTCCTCTTACAACAGGATCAGGTAGCTGGACATTGATTAGTCCAACTCAAAATACTGAAACTTTTTCGAATGATACTTTAGCAACAACTACGGTATTAAATATTATACCAGGTATTACCTATAAATTCCGTTGGCGTACTGCAACTGCTTATTGTTCATCATCTGATACCGTAACGGTTATCAATTATCAAATGCCAGACTCGGCCTATACAACAACTACTGATACATCCTATTGTTCTGTGGAACCCCTGGCACTCATAGGGAATAATCCTGTCATCGGGAATGGTCTCTGGACACAAATAAGCGGCAATCCAGTAATTATTCTTTCCCCATCCAGTGCTGTTACTTCTGCTGTAGGTGGTAGTATGGGAGAATCGTATACTTTCCGCTGGACCATCAGCAATTTTTGCGGAAGCAAAAGCAGTGATGTAACGGTTGTTATGAATGGCGTACCGCCTCAGGCTCAGGCAGGTTCCGATAAGGAAATCTGTGCACCTGATACTTCCACTACACTTACAGCAAGGGCTCTTTTATCGGCTAGTTCTAATCCTATAAACCCGAATTGTTATGGAGAAAAAGGACAAATAAGTGTGTATGGTATTGGAGGTATTGCGCCCTATACTTATAAATTAGACGGCGGAGTCGCCCAGAATAGCGGAATATTTACAGACCTTAGTGGCGGTGATCACTCAGTTACCGTTAAAGATCAGAACAGTTGTACCTATGTAGTCCGCTTTACAATTACCGTCCCTTCACTTTTAGCTATCAGCAATTCAAGCCAGACCAATGTGGCATGCAGGGGAGCTTCAACGGCAAGTGTGCTGCTTGCTGCTTCAGGAGGTACACCACCCTATACCTTTAGCGTGGAATCGCAACCATCAGGAGCTTCTCCTACTTTTAACGGAAATCTGATTTCGGGAATGAAAGCAGGTAATTATACAATAAGAGTAACCGATAATAAAGCTTGTACAAAAGATTTAAGTGTCACTATTACCCAGCCTTCCGCTGATTTAGCTGTGAGTGCTACTCCTGCCAGTCCGGCCTGTAATGGCGGAAACGATGGTAGTATCAATTCTACCGTTTCAGGAGGCACTTCTCCATACACCTACGAATGGAGCAATGGTGCTGCCGATGCTGATCCTACAGGTTTAATGGCAGGAAGTTATACGGTTAATGTTAGAGATGCCAACGGATGTACCATTTCTGGTACCTATACCGTTTCAAATCCTGCTGTGGTTACGATTACAGCCACCTCCATCACCAATACGCCCTGTGACTCCTTAACAGGAAGTGCAGTGCTGACCAGCAGTGATGGCAGTTCTATTACTGTAAATGGTACTACCCAGGCTTCAGGTACAACTTTCAGCGGTCTTGCCGCCGGATTGTACAAAGCAACAACCAACGGAAGCTGCCCGGTTTCCAGCTATTTCAGCATTGCCAGAAGCAATAGTTCTCTATTGGCAACAGCAAGCATTACCAATCCTTGTTTTGGTGGAAACGGTTCAGTAACGATTACTCCTTCCGGAGGGACATCCCCCTATACCTATCTGTTGGATGGATCCACTTCTGGAAACGGTAGTTTTACCAATCTTGGCGGAGGATTACACAATGTATTGGTAACTGACACTGCAGGCTGTACCTATAATGTTTATTTTACGATAACAATTCCCTCACAATTAACGATTTCACTTTCGGCTCAAACGGATGTTAAATGTAACGCTGCAACTACCGGCACTGCCCTTTTAAAAGCTTCGGGTGGAACTTCTCCCTATACATTGAGTGTAATTGCTCAACCTTCCGGTGGAGCTGCTGCAGTAAGTGGTAACCTTATCACAAATTTGAAAGCAGGCAGTTATACCATCAGGGTAACTGACAACCATGGATGTGTTGCTGATCAAAGCGTTACAATCAATGAACCTGCAACTGCACTGAATTTTAGTGCTTCTGCAGCCATGAGTAACAGCTGTTATTATGGAAGCAATGGTAGTATAGATATTACTGTATCAGGAGGAACGACTCCCTATAATTTTGCATGGAGCAATGGTGCTATTATAGAAGATCCAAGCGGACTTAAAACCGGAAATTACAGTGTAAGCATAACAGATGCCAACAGTTGTATACTGAACGGGGGTCCTTATTCTGTTGGTTTCGATTATTCCACTATTTCAGAGAGTTCAAAGGTACAGACAAGCTGTCTGTTAACAACAGGCTCGGTAGTGCTTACCAGTTCTGACAACAGTTCGATAAATTTCAACGGACAGACACTGGCTTCGGGTTCAACCTTTAGCAACCTCAGTGCAGGAACTTATATTGCCACCTCCAATGGCAGTTGTCCTGCCACCTCCACTATTAATCTGTTAAACTTCACCCATAGCCAGTGGACAGTATTTAGCAAACCAAGTGGTGCACCTGATCCTGTTTTTGCGAATGACACCCTTGCTACAACACTTTTCCACGGACTTGTTCCCGGTATTTATACGCTGGTGTGGTCAAATATCAATGGAGAATGTACATCTTCGGATACCACGATAGTAACCGTCTATAAGCAAACAACAACTGCCAATGCCGGTCCTTCACAAACTCTTTGTAATGTAACATCATTTACTTTACATGCCAATGCAGTAGACTCTCTCGAAACAGGGACCTGGGTTAGAATCAGCGGTCCTAATAACCCTACGATTACTTCACCCAATGATTCAATAACTACTGTTACAGGAGTTGTTGGAAGCACTACTCCTTATGTTTTCCGCTGGAAAGTTTTATCGGGAACTTGTCCAAGCACAGAAGATACGGTAAGTATCATAAACAGAAAACCCATAACTTTAACAGGGCTCTCGAGTTCGGCTATTTGCGATAGTGGAACATATAGTTTTTCCATTTTAGCTTCAAATGGTTCAGGTAATTATAATTATTTATGGGAATATAAAAATGGTTTAAGTTGGGACTCTGTTGGTAACACTTCAAGTTATGTAACACCAGTACTTGATTCAATACGTACTTATTATTATAGAATTACTGTTTCAGATCAGATAACTGCAGATAATGGAGGTTGTAGCATTATTGATACTGCTTTTGCTCTGGTTGTTAATGATCCTGTTTGGGCAAGCAATACGGTGACACCTGATAGCATCTGCAAAGGTGGTCAGGTAAGTTTCAATGCAACGATAAGTGGTGGACTGGGTGGCTATCCAATTATCTGGATCAGATCATCTACAGCAGGTGGTACAGGAGATACCGTTACCAGTCCTGATATTCTATCTGCAGAAGGTAGCTATTATTACCGTCCTCACTATGTACCGGTAGGAAATGGTTGTAACCTTTCTGATGATACAGACTCATTGGTAGTTGTAGTGCCTGATCCTGTTATTAATGTACAGCCTACATCCGATACGACCATTTGTAGCGGAACTACTGCAAGCTTATCTGTATCTGCCTCAGGAGGTACCCCTTATCTTACTTATCAATGGCAGTATAACACTATCGGGTGCGGAGGCAGCTGGTCAGATATACCAGGTGCAACCAATAGTACTTATACCACAGCAGCATTAACGCAAACCACCTATTATCATGTTGTAATTTCAGCTACAGGCAATGATTGTAATACCATTACTTCTGATTGTGAAACCGTTTATGTACCTAGAATTACAACACAGCCTACTGCTTCTCAGGATACAATATGTGTTAATGGAACTACTCAGTTTACAGTGAGTACTGAAGTTGGAAATCCTGCTATCGGCTATACTTATCAATGGCAATACGACAGTGACCCTTCAGGAGATACTGTATGGGCGAATGTTGTAAATGGTACTCCAACCGGAGCTAAATATTTCAATGCGACTACCAAAACAATGACTGTTGACAGCATTACTCCGACAGGAAAGTATAATTACAGGGTTTTAATTCAGGTAACTTCACCTTCATGTAACCAGTTGGTATCTGACACAGTAACTGTTACAGTACATACAGATCCTTATGTTTTAACACAACCTCAGGGCGATACCATTTGTAATGGAACAACCGCTGTAATGAGTGTGGTTGCAGGTGGAGGCACTCCTTCCTTATACTATCAATGGCAGATATCAACCGTAGGAAGTCCTTATATTTGGACGAATGTTACCAATGGAAGCGGAGGGACAACTACGTCTTATACAACACCAACTTTAACACAGAATACATGGTACCGTGTTGAAATTACTTCTCCCGGAAGCGACTGTAATACAGTGTATACAGATTCCGCAAAAATAACGGTAAACAATCTTAACCCAGGCACTATCGCACAACCGGATACTGTCTGTTCAGGTGGTACACCTGCAGCCCTTATCAGTTCTGCGGATGCAACTCCTGCGGAAAGCGGTGCCGTAATTACCTATAAATGGCAAAGCAGAACTGCTTCAACCGCATTTGCTGACATTGTGCCAGCTGCAACAAACAATACCTATGCTCCCGGAGCTTTAACCGAAGATACCTGGTACCGTAGAATTGCCTATTCAACTTTTGGTGTGTCGGTTTGTCAGGCTTATTCTGATACTGTAAAAATTGTGGTAAATAATATGACCCCCGGTGTTATAGCAGGAACTCAGACGATTTGCAGCACTGACGATGCAGTTGCATTTACAGTGGCTACTCCAGCTACAGCAGATGGAAGTCTTTCCTATCAATGGCAAATCAGTACCGACAGCATCAATTTTACAGACATTGTTTCAGCGACTGCTGATACCTATAATGAAGGTACGCTAACAGCCGACAGATGGTACCAACGCATTACCAAATCAACATTGGGTACTCTTGTGTGTTATGACACTACCAATATCATCGGGGTATATGTAAACAATCTTGATCCGGGTAGTATTTCCGGAGGAGATACCATATGTAGTGGTGGAGATCCTGCGCTGATTTCTTCAGTTGTTGCTTATAGCGGAGATGGTGCTTTGAGTTACCAATGGTATTATAGTGACAATGGAAGTGGTACTCCTCCTACAAGTTGGAATATCATAAATACATCAGGTACTGGTGCAACGTATGATCCACCTTCAGGATTAACTAACGACAGATGGTACAGCCGTTTGACTACTTCTGTATTAAATGGGAAAAGCTGTATAGCTGCATCTAACCTGATAAGAGTAACTGTAAATAATGTGAATGCCGGAGTGGTTCAGTCTGCTCAGACGATTTGTGACGGAAGTGCACCTTTACTATTAACTACAGCTACAGCCGCAACAAACGATGGTATTCTGACTTATCAGTGGCAAATAAGTACTGACTCATTAATTTTCACCGATATTCTCCTTAATGGAACCAACGAAACCTATCAGCCTTTGGCATTAACCCAGGATACCTGGTTCAAAAGAAAGGCAATATCAACCATGAATGCTATTGTATGTGATTCTGTTTCAGCAATGATTAAAATATCTGTAAATAATTTTCTTTCAGCGAATACCATTACAGCAAATCAAACCATTTGTAACAATAATACTACAACATTATCAGGCAATACAGTTACAGCTGATGGACCCATAACTTATCAGTGGCAGTCAAGTCTTGACTCATTGAGTTGGGGAACTGCAACAGGTACAAGTACTGGACAGAACTATACAACAGCAGCATTATTAGCAGATACCTGGTTCAGAAGAAAAGCTACCTCCACCCTGAACACTATCGCATGTGATTCGATGTCATTACCAGTAAAAGTTACCGTTAATAATTTTGTAACAGCCGGCGATATAGCTGCACCTGATACCGTTTGCGAAGGAGGTATACCCGCAGCTTTGACAAGTATAATCCCTGCTACAGCAGATGGAAGCATCACTTACCGTTGGCAGTCCAGTACCAATGGTACAAGTTTTAGTAATTTAACATCAGCGGATACATTGGCAACCTATAGTCCTGGAGCCTTAAATGTTGATACCTGGTACCGCAGGGTAGCCATTTCAACCTTAAATGCTGTTGCCTGTGAATTGTATTCAGACACTGTAAGAATAAGAGTAAATAATATAAATGCTGGTACAATTTCAGCAACAAGTGCACCTATTTGTGAGAATACTACAAAGACGATAACAGGAACAAATGCAACAGTTGACGGAACCAGAACTTATCAGTGGGAATCAAGTACTGACTCAATAAGCTGGACCAATGCCGCAGGAACAAGCACAAGCAGGGATTATACTACTGCAGCATTAAGTGTAGATACATGGTTCAGACGTATTGTCATTTCAACAATGAACAGTCCGCTTATTGTTTGTACCAAATTTTCTACACCAATAATAAAGGTTACCGTTAATAATTTAACTCCCGGATCAATAAGCGGAGGCGATACAATCTGCAGAGGAGGAACTCCTGCTGCCATAGCTTCGGTTACTCCTTATACCGGTGACGGGACATTAACATATCAATGGTATTATAGTGATGCCGGTACTGGTGTGCCACCATCAGCAGGGTGGACATCTATAGGTAGTGCTACAAATGATACTTTGCACCCGGCTCCCGGATTAACAAATGACAGATGGTATAGCAGGCTTACATCTTCTTTATTAAATGGTGTTAGCTGTAATGCACCATCGAATTTAATAAGAGTAACAGTAAACAATGTAAATGCCGGAGCAGTTCAGTCAGCTCAAACCATTTGCGACAATGGCACTCCTGCGTTATTAACTACTTTAGCAGCAGCCACAAATGATGGTATTTTGACATATCAATGGCAAATAAGTACCGACTCCATTAATTTTACAGATATTGCTTTAAATTCAACCAGTGCAACCTATCAACCTTTGGCATTAACCCAGGATACCTGGTTCAGAAGAAAGGCAATATCAACCATGAATGCTATTGTATGTGATTCTATTTCAGCTAAGATTAAAATAACCGTAAATAATTTTCTTTCAGCAAATACCATTACAGCCAATCAAACGATTTGTTACAATACTACTGCTTCATTATCAGGTAATGCTGTTACAGCAGATGGAGCCATAACTTATCAGTGGCAGTCAAGTCTTGATTCATCGAGTTGGGGAACAGCTACAGGAACAAGTAATACTCAAAATTATACAACAGCTGCATTAACAGCAGATACCTGGTTCAGAAGAAAAGCTACCTCAACACTGAATACAATCGCATGTGATTCGATGTCATTACCTATAAAGGTAACTGTAAATAATTTTACAACAGCCGGCATAATACTAGCTCCTGATACCGTTTGCGAAGGAGGTATACCCTCAGGCTTGACAAGTTTCAGCCCTGCCTCTGCAGACGGAAGCATCACTTACCGCTGGCAATATAGTACCAATGGTAGTAGTTTTAGTAATTTAACTTCAGCAGATACATTGGCAACTTATAGTCCGGGAGCTTTAAATGTTGATACCTGGTACCGCAGGGTAGCCATTTCAACCTTAAATGCTGTTGCATGTGAATTGTATTCAGACACTATAAAAATAGTAGTTAATAATCTGACAGTCGGTAGTATTTCTTCTACACAGACGATATGTAATAACACAACTGCGTCCTTAACAGGTACAACACTTCCAAGTTTTGATGGGACTGTTTCCTACCAATGGGAATCAAGCCTTGATTCAATCAGCTGGGGTGATGCAGCAGGTGCCAGTACAGGCCAGAATTATACTACTGCTGCATTAACAGCAGATACCTGGTTCAGACGTATTGACAAATCAACATTAGGAACTGTACAGTGTGATGATACTACAAATAGTATAAAAGTCACTGTAAATAATATTACCAGCCCGGGAACCATAGGAACTGCTCAGACTGTATGCGAAAACGGAATACCGGCAATGTTTACTTCAATAGCTGATGCTACAGGAGATGGCAGCTTTACCTATCAATGGCAGCATAGTACAGATAGTATAAACTTTACAGATATATCACTCGCAACTTCAACTACCTACCAGGCTCCTGCTCTTACAGTAGATACCTGGTACAGACGTATTGCAACATCAACATTAAACAGCAGGTTATGTTCTGACACTACAGTTAAAATCAAAGTAACTGTCAACAACCTTTTTTCAGGAAGTATCGCTTCATCACAGATTCTTTGTCAGGATAGCGTAGCAATATTAACAGGAGATATCCCACCTACTGACGGAATGATTACCTATTTATGGGAATCAAGCCTTGACTCTATCAGTTGGGGAAGTGCTGCAGGAACAAACACAAATCAGAATTATACTACAGATCCATTAACAGCAGATACCTGGTTCAGACGCGTAGTTACTTCTACACTTTCAGTACCTGGAAATCCTGATCTTGCATGTTCTAAAACATCATTGGTTATCAAGGTAACTGTTAATAACTTTTTTACAGTCAATACCATAAGTGCCGCCCAAACAATCTGTAATCAGGGAATTGTCAATTTAACCGGCAATTCGGTAGGTGCTGACGGAACTGTAAACTACCAATGGCAAAGCAGTAATTCCCTGACAGGACCTTATACAAATGTCAGCAATGGAGGTACATCACGAGATTATACAACCCTGGAATTATCCGCTGATACATGGTACAGAAGAATTGCTACTTCTACTTTGGATACAGTTGGGTGTCCGCATCCTTCAATCAGCGATACCATCAAGGTAACTGTTGTTCAGGATCCTACTATAGATATTGATCCTGCATCAATAACCATTTGCAGCGGAAACAATACAACATTATCTGTAACTGCATCCGGTGGAACTCCGGCACTTGTTTACCAATGGGAAACATCTGCCAACGGAACTTCCGGATGGTCAACAGTAGGTACAGACAACACATCTTACCTTACTGCAAACTTAACTCAAACTACTTATTACCGTGTTAGTGTATCAGCAAGCGGTATCGGATGTACTCCATCTGATACATCTGTTGTCGTTGGGGTTCACATTCCGCATATAACGATTCAACCATTAGAAGCAACCATTTGTAAAGGAGGTAAAGACACTTTAACGGTGGCTGTCAGTTCTGATGGCGGTACAGCTACATATTCTTATCAATGGCAGGTTTCTGCTCTTGATTGTTCGGATGATGGTTTTGTTAATATTTCAACCAATTCAACAGCTGCAACCTATATAACGCCTGTGTTGAATGTTGATCGTTATTACAGATGTATTATAACTTCATCCAATCCAAGTTGTACAATGATTTCAGATTGTGCTCCTGTATATGTAGTTCCGGATCCCACTATTTCGGTACAGCCTACAGGTGGTACAATTTGCTCCGGAAGTACCCATACCATGACTGTAGTTCCGGATAATGGAACAGGAACCTATACTTATCAATGGAAAAGTTCAACAACATTAACAGGAACTTATACTAATGTAAGCGGAGGTTCGGGAGCTACAACAGATACCTATACTACAGCATCGCTAAGTACTACTACTTATTATAAGGTGGTAGTATCTGCAACCGGTGCCGGTTGTGGAGAAGTAACCTCTTTGCCTGCAACTGTAACAGTTATTCAACCTTCTACGGCATATGCAGGAGTGAATGCTCAGATTTGCAGCAATAGCAGCTATCATCTAACTGGAACTGCCTCAAATTATACAAGTCTTCAATGGACCACTTCAGGAACAGGGGTATTTAATAATTCAACTACTTTAAGCCCGATTTATACACCAAGTACCGCAGATATTGCTGCAGGTACAGTAAATCTTAGTCTGAATGCTTATAGTACTTCTCCTTGTACTGTAGCTACGAATACTATGACACTTACTATTTATTCATTACCAACAACAGCTGATGCTGGTCCGTTACAAACAATTTGTGCGAGCTCATCTCCAATAACTGTAACAATGGCTGGAAATACTCCAGTAGCAGGTACCGGAGTCTGGACTTTCGTTACCAAGACTTCCGGAGCACTTACTCCTCAAATTTCTGATACAACTTCCCCAACCACAGCAATTACAAATCTTGGTTTTGGATCTGTTATGGGTGATGTTAGCTATACTTTCCGCTGGACCGTTTCTAATGGAAGTTGTACACCATCATCTTCAGATGTTAATGTAATCTTGAAATATTGCTGTACTGTTGCTTATAATGAAACTGTTTCGGTTTGCAACAGTTCAGTTAATAATGCAGTAAATGTATCAAATGGTGATACTTCTCTGGGAGGCGGAGCATTGGTTTTAACATCTACACCTGTCTCCGGACCTTTGCATGGAGGTAGTTTTACACATACAAGTGGTACTTCATACAACTACACACCTCTTTCAACCTATACCGGAAATGATACCGTTGTTGTACAATGGTGCAATGTTTCTGGTTTATGTTGTAAATACGATACTATATATATTACCGTAGCTCCAAAAGCCAATGCAGGAAACGATTATACATTGTGCAATGCATCCACTACCTTCCTGGTTGGTAATAATCCATCACCGGGTATAGGAATGTGGGGCTTTGTATCGGGACCTTCAACACCTGTTATTTTCCCGGCAGTGGGAAGTGTAGCTATTGCCAGTAATTTAGTGGCAAGTAATACACCTTATGTATTCAGCTATACCATGTTGAATTCAACCTGTAATACTTATGATGAAGTTACAGTCACCAATTACAAACAACCTACCCAGGCATTTGCCGGAATTGACCAGACTGTGTGTGGCTCAACACCTGCAACCATAACAATGGCAGCAAATACGCCAATATTTGGAAGCGGAGTCTGGACCAAAGAAAGTGGTCCTTCAGCAGCAATTACAGATACAACCAGTCCAACCACTACTGTTACTGGTATGGCATCGGGTACTTATTCTTTCAGATGGACAATAACGAATGGTATTTGCCAATCGAGTTCTGATTTGGTAACAATAACGATAGGACAAAATGCTGTAGATTCAGCTGGCCGCAATGATACTATTTGTGAAGGTTCAAACTATCAACTTTCAAATGCAACAGCATCTAACTATACTTCTTTGTCATGGTCAAGTTGCAGCAATGGATGCGGAATTTTTGACAATACTTCAATCTTGCATCCAGTCTTTACTCCATCAGCAGCAGATATTTTAAATGGATATGTTAAACTTAAATTAACGGCGTATTCAGAAGGAAGTTGTCCTTCTTATACCAGTGTTATGACATTGACTATTAAAAAACAAGCCGTTGTGAATGCAGGTAATGATGCTACCATTTGTCAGGGAAGCAGCTATACACTTTTCGGATCCACTCAGTCAAATGCAACCACTTTGTTATGGACCACAAATGGCAATGGAACATTCGATGATGCTGCAAGCTTACATCCTGTATATACACCTGGAAGCACCGATATTTCTAACGGAACAGTTAGATTGGCATTAACCGGACAGTCAGCTTCACCTTGTGTTGCTGCTTCTGATACCATGGTGTTAACAATCAATAAATTGCCTGTAGTTTATGCAGGTCTGGATGATTCTATCTGCTCAACTACACTAACAAGAGCATTAACAGGAACCACATCTTCTTATGCAACGTCTTATCAATGGACTACTTCCGGAACGGGTAGTTTTGCAAATCCAACGGATTTATATTCAGCAACCTACTCTCCGACTGCTTCAGACATAGCAACAGCACAATTACAATTGACCATAACAGCTACAAATAGTTGTGGTACAGCAAGTGATTATAAAGTACTGACAATATGGAAAGCAGCCACAGCCGATGCAGGTTCGGCTTCAGACTCAATATGTGAAAGTAGCAATTATACCTTAAGTGGAGCTACAGCGACAAATTATTCAGCAATAAGCTGGTCAAATACTGGAGCAGTATCAGGAACATTTAATAATGTTAATGCATTGAATCCTGTATTTACTCCAACAGCAGGACAATCAGGAACAGTTACTTTAAAATTAACAGCAACGAAATTAAACGGAGCCTGTGTTGATGTAATAGATAGTTTAATATTGAATGTTAAACCGATTCCAACAATTACAGTCAGTGATATTGTGAATACTACTTGCAATGCATCTGTAGGATCTGTAAAACTGACTTCAAGCAGTGGAGATTCAATCGTTTTAAATGGTGTTACTAAAGCATCTGGCTCAACATTTACAGGTTTGCTTGCAGATTATTATACTGCAACCACCAATGGAAGTTGCCCGGGAACTACAAATTTCACTATTACCAATTCAAACAGTACATTGGCTGCAACGTTCAGCTTTACAGAAATTGCTTGTTATGGTGGAACAACCACTGCAACTATTTCTGCAAGCGGTGGTACTGGTAGTTTAGCATACCAGTTAAACGGAGGTACACCTCAGACTTCAAACCTATTTTTAGGACTAACTGCAGGAGCCTATGTTGTTAAGATTACGGATGAAAATGGATGTAGTTATACCCTCAGTTTTGATATAGATCAACCCGATACCTTAACTATTGATTTAATAAGTAAAACGAATGTAAGTTGTCATGGAGGCTCAAACGGAGTTATCGTAATGGGCGCCACAGGCGGAACCGCATCTTATACTTACAGTTCAGTACCATCCTTAACATTTACAGGAAATACAGCAAATGGAGTTTCCTCAGGAACCTATATCATCAGCGTAACCGATGCACACAGTTGTACGGATACGATGAGTATATACATTTCAGAACCTGCAACATTGATAGCTTCAGCTACGACAGTAACGAATGTACAATGTTATGGAGATTCTTCAGGCAGGGCAACTGTTTCGGTAGTAGGAGGAACAACACCATATAATTACTCATGGAATACTACACCTGTTCAAACCACAGCAACAGCTACGGGCTTATCAGCAGGAACTTATACAGTAACCGTAACCGATGCTAAAGGCTGTACTTCAATAGGTATTGTAATAATAAGCGAACCAACAGCTTTAA
>CAIUKU010000439.1 GCA_903899825.1 uncultured Bacteroidales bacterium
GTTTATTTATTAATTATTTATTTGAACAGATATGCTGCCCCTCTTACCATAGTTGAGATGATTCATTTCTTGAGTTATTATTTTTTTTATTGTCTCATTGAATACCTCATCCCGAAATTTCGGAATCATTCTCGGTTTGTCGCGAAGTTTCAGTATTATTCTTATGCCTATTTCATTTTACAATATTTGTGCCAAATCAAAAATATTAAAAAATTAAGATTTAAAGAATCCGTAATAAATATTTTACTTATTTATTTCCAGCAAAATAACCTGAAATATCAAGTGTAGTTGAATCAGCGATTGCTTTGTTTTTTTTATACGATTCAATGATGGGCGCAAATCTGCTTTCACTGTAATTCAGAAACATTTTCCAGGATTCACAATAGTAATACTTTTGGGTGAGCTGGTCACGGTATTTCGGACAACCTCCATAACAATATTTCAGCCAGCGACAATGCTTACAATCACTATGAATATTTTTTTTGTTTTCACCAAAACTGTTTTGTTGCGGACTGTTCAACATATCAATCAGGTTTTGATGGTGAATATTCCCAAGTTTGGTAGTTGCCCCTACCAGATAATCACAAGAGAAAACATCGCCATTGTGTTCAAGAACCAGGTAGTTTCCGCATGTTTCCATATAGGTACATTCTGGGGCACTCAAACCCAGATGGGCATGAAAGGCATCTTCAATAAATCGGATAACAGGAGGTTCAGAGCGGGTAATAAAATCATGATGCCATACATCAAAAACAGTACACATAAACTTACCCCATTCATCCGCTTTTATAGAAAAATCGGTTAATTCTCCTTTTTCATTCTTTTCCATCACCGGAATAAACTGCAACCATTGCATCTGATGATTTTTGAAAAAATGATATATATGTTCTGCCTGTCCAGCAGCCAATGAAGTAACACATGAAAGAATGTTGGTTGCAATTTGCTTTTGTTGCAGTTTCTCCCAACTTTTCATCACTTCCTTCCAGCTTCCCTTTGCATTGGCAGTTTTGCGGTAAGCATTATGAATTTCTTCTGGGCCATCCAGTGATAAGCCGGTAAGAAAGGAATATTCCGACAAAACATTGATAAGCTCTTCACTCAGGAAATAGCCATTGGTTTGCAGCAAATTGCTAATTATTTTATTTTTACCTTCACCGAAATGCTGCATCAGTGAGATGGCTTTTCTAAAAAAGCCTGCGCCAGCCAAACTGGGCTCTCCGCCCTGCCATACAATACCGAAAGAAGTCCCGCTTTGCTCCATTATCTGACGGATAAAGATTTCAAGTGTGGCTTCATCCATCAGCTTTTCTTCTGAATAGCCAAGATCTTTTTTCAGGTAAAAACAATAGTCACACTGGAGGTTACAGCGTGAACCGACAGTTTTGACAATAACTGTTTGTAAGGGTTTTCGTATAGCCATCAGTTTACAATGATTTCGTCTATAAACAACCATGCAGCGAAACCTTTACCGGGATGATCTTCGGGGCAGTTGCCAATATTCTCCACTTTGATCTTTAGAAATTTCATTTCTTTTGGATTTGAAATATTAAGCTCCATGCGATTGGGAACCTGAGTTGGAAGAATATCTTTCAAGGCCTTTTCAGCATAAGGAAAATAGGTTTTCCCATCTATGGAATATTCTATGATGATTGTTTTAGGTAAAAATATCCAGCTGTTTTCATCAAGCAGAAAACCAATGCTTAGTTTTTGGATAGCTGTAACTGCGTTTAGTTCAATTATCCCTTTAAAATCAATACCTTCAAAACCTTGCCAGGCTTTGTGTGAATAATCGGAAAAGCCGGTAATTCCATCAATAAGGGCAGTATTTCCACCTCCATCGTATTTTAAACTATAGGGTATTTCATAGCTTATTTCAGACCCTATTGCTTTATTTTTCACGACATTGTTGTAAGTATGTATAAATCCCGGTTCACGGACATTCTTCCCTTTTGTATTCGTTAAAAAATCACCCAGGTCTTCTCTGGAAAGCATTGCAATAGAATCGATAGCATGAACAATCTCAGGATGTTCATCAATTACATTTTTGGTTTCGGCCCTGTCATCCATAAGGTTATAAAGTTCTTTTCCGCAGCTGGCTGAATTATAAGGTCCCGGCATTCCATTTTTGCCGGGTTCTACGCCAAGATAGGATCTATAGGTATGAGGATAGACCAGCTTCCAGTCGCCCAAACGTATCGCCTGAAGCTGACTTTTTTCATAATAATACAAAAAGTTTTTCCTTGGATTCGCCTTTTTATCTCCTTTCATCAAGGGCAGTATACTGATACCATCTATTTTATTTTCCGGAAGAGGAGCATTTGTAATTTCTGCCAGTGTTGGCAAGATATCAATAGCAGCACAAATTTTATTGCTGGTGATACCTTTGGGAATCTTACCTTCCCAATACATTACACAAGGCACTCTCTGACCGCCTTCCCAGCTGCATCCTTTACCTTCCCTTAATCCTCCGGTAGATCCGGCATGTAATCCAAAATTAAGCCAGGGACCATTGTCGCTGGTGAATATGATAAGGGTATTTTCAAGCATTCCGTTTTTTCTTAGTTCCGCAACAATCTGCCCTACCGACCAGTCAATTTCACTGATCACATCCCCATATTTACCCTGTGCAGTTGTATTTCTGAATTTTTCAGAAACGCCAAGGGGAGTGTGAGGCATAGGATGAGGAAAATAAATAAAAAAAGGTTTATCTTTATGCAAATCAATAAATTCTATGGATTTCGCTGTTAAAAATCTGGTTAATGTGTCAATCCCGGGCAATGTATTTAATTCAGAGATAATACTTTCATTTCTATAAACAGGTAAGAGAGGATAATATGCTTTCCCTTTTCCCGTTTTAGGTGGAGTCCCATCATATTCCATCGGTATCATATCCACAGAATAAGGAATTCCAAAAAATTCGTCAAATCCGTGTTTTGTGGGAAGAAACTCAGGGAATCTGCCTAAATGCCATTTTCCGTATATGGCTGTTGCATATCCTTTTTTCTTCAGGATTTCAGCAATTGTAGTTTCTGTTTCATTCAAGCCTTTATTATCTGTGGGCATCAATGCACCTGCGATTCCAATCCGGTTCGGATAACATCCGGTCAGCAATCCTGCTCTTGAAGCAGAACTTACTGCCTGAGGAGCATAAAAGTCAGTGAAACGAATACCGTTGGCTGCTAACTGATTAATGTTAGGTGTTTTGTATCCTTTTGCCCCAAAACATCCCAAATCGCCATAGCCCTGATCATCCGTATAAATCAGGATAATATTCGGAAGTTTTTCTGTCTGGGCAGAAAGCAGCATAGGAGAAGCTATTGCCAGGGCTCTACATCCTGTTTTTATAAATGGAAACTTTTTTATATTCATAACCCAATTCGTTTAGTTAAGAAAATATAACGCTGACAGGACCTGTGGACGCTGTCAGGTTATTATACATATCAGTGCTTTCAGCATCAATTGATATGAAAGCATCAGTATCAAAGCCACTAACTAAACAGCTTTGATTTATAATCTTTAAAATCAACTAATAATGCGTATCAAAGCATAAATTTCATATACCACTAAGACACTAAGCCACTAAGAATCAATTATTATATTTTTCAACTCTTGATTAGCATTAATAATACATTTAGCCAATGATTGAAATTCAATACATTTTCAAATTAGCCAATTTTCAAATTTTCAAATTAACCTATTTTCAAATTCTTCAATTTATCTCAAAATAACTTCATCTGTAAATATCCATGCCGGCTTTCCTTCTCCGGGGTGACCCACAGGACAAACACCATGATTTACTGCTTTTATCATAATTTTTTTTACACCTTTCTGATTGAAAGCAATTTTATAACTAATAATTTCACCTCCGGTGGCTCTTTTTTGCCTGACAACTATTGGTTTATTTGTTGAGATTATTTCATTTTTCTCATTTATCAGATAAAAATCAAGGCTTTCGGGTTGAAAAATCCAGGAATCCGGCAATTCTAAAAAGCGGATTTCAATTTCCTTTGCATGGATCTTGTTATGAATGGGTAATGTCAATTCAAGATTGTCCTTTTGAAATCCCAACCAATTTTCAGAAAATCCTGTAGTAGTTGAAGCCTGATTTTCGATTTTCCCGTCAGTTAGCAGGAATTTCCCTTTGCCGGCATATTTTGCTGAAGGTGGATATTTTAATTCGTAGCTGAAATTCAAAGCCTTGTTTGAAATTTTCTTCACATTCACAGGAATTGAAATTAGGGTATCCTTGTATTCCAACCGCATTTTGTTTAATGCTGAATCAAGTTGCTTTTGGATTTCCTGATAGGCAGGCTTGTTATACACATTCATCATTTCATGAGGGTCCTTCTCTAAATCAAACAATTCCCATTGGTCTATATCATAATAGTAATGAATGAGTTTATATTTTTCGGTGCGAATGCCATAATGACGCTTTACAGCATGTTCACCCGGATATTCATAATAATGATAATACGTTGCATTTCTCAGCCTTTTTGAATTCTCAATATAATTTGCAAAAGAAAGGCCCTGCATCTGTGCCGGCTTTTTAATACCGGCCCAATCCAGCAATGTGGCTGCAAAATCCAGATTCATCACCAGTTGATCGTTTACAATGCCTGCCTTTAGTTTTTTAGGGTATTGAATTAACAATGGCATGCTATAACTTTCGTCATACATAAACCGCTTATCGAAAAAACCATGTTCCCCTAAGAAAAAACCCTGGTCTGAAGTATACACCACTATTGTGTTTTCTTCCAGTCCGTTATTTTTCAGATAATCCAACACTATACCAACATTGTCATCAACCGTTTTGATACATGCCAGGTAATCGTTGATATATCTTCTGAATTTCCATACAGCCAATTCTTTTCCCTGTAATTTTTGTTCAAAATAGGGTTTATTTCGCAGATAATAAATGCTGTCCCAAACCCTTCGGTCTTCGGGCTTTAGTCTGGCAGCATTGATCTGATAGGTATTTTCGATGGATAAGGTATCTATAATTTTCAAATCAATGTTTATATCCAGATCACGGGCAACCATCATTTTCTGATTTTTAGCAGCAGCTGACCTATTGTTAAAATCATCAAAGAAATTATCAGGCAAAGGAATATGGGCAGTATCGTAAGAACAAATATTTTCAAATTTGGGCAACCAAGGACGATGGGGTGCCTTGTTGTGTATCATGATAAAAAAAGGCCTGGCAGTATCTCTTTTACGGATCCATTGCAAGGCATTGTCTGTTATAATATCCGTAATATAACCCTCCTCTCTCACTTTCTTTCCGTTTTCGATAAAATCAGGATTAAAATATTCACCCTGTCCGGGCATTACTTTCCAAAAGTCAAATCCTGCAGGAGTGCTTTTTAAATGCCATTTACCAACGATAGCGGTCTGATAACCATTTGCACGTAATACTTTTGGCAAGGTGAGCCTGGCCGAATCAAAAACAACTTCATTGTTAACCATACCATTGATATGAGAAAGCTGTCCTGTAAGTATAGTTGCCCTGCTGGGCCCACTGACAGCATTGGTACAAAAGCAATTGGTAAACTTAACTCCGTTTTTGGCAATTCTGTCTATTTGTGGTGTTTTATTGATACTTCCGTCATAACAGCTAATCGCCTTTGAGGCATGATCATCACTCATAATATAGATAATATTGGGTCGTTGCATATTTTGCTGAGCCAATGCACATATACTTTGAAGAACGAATCCCGTTGTAACAGGGAGCAGGATTTTGCTTTTTTTATTCATTGAAGTTTTATCTGAAACAATTCTTATTTATACAACAAAAGTATAGAATATATTTAAATGGAGAACAAATCAGAAAGGATTTCAGCTATTTGTTTTTATTTCAACTTAATTTAATAAAAAAAGGAATCTTTTATTGATACCGCAGCCATTTCCACAGCTCTGCATAGCTTGTTTTTTTACCATACATCAAAATTCCTGTACGGTATATTTTTCCGGCCATCCAGGTAGTTGCTATAAAGCCCAAGGTCAGTAAACCCATGGACAGGGCCAGTTGCCAGTAAGGAACACCAAAAGGGATACGTACCATCATGATGATGGGAGAAGTAAAGGGAATGACGGACAACCAAAAAGCTACCGGACCATCAGGATTGTTTATTACAAAATTTGACATGATAATGGCAAACAGCAATGGTATGGTGATGGGCATCATAAACTGCTGGGTATCCGCTTCACTATCCACGGCAGCACCTATAGATGCAAATAAACTTGCATACAATAAATAACCGGCCAGGAAATAAAATAAAAACATGCAAATCATTAAGCCGTAATCAATTGAGAACAATCCACTGATCATCTCCCTCACTTCCTGATGTTGCAGCTTTTGCAACTGTACCTGATCGGCTGAAGGTATTTTTTGTCCTGCATCAAATGCCTGTTCCGTTTTGGGTGATTTAAAAACATCCGGCATGCTGAACTGCAAAGTAGTAATAATGGATAAGGTAAGTAAAATCCATAAAGCAAATTGTGTTAAGCCAACCAGGGCAACCCCTACTATCTTTCCCATCATCAGCTGAAAAGGTTTTACGGATGATACTATTACTTCCACAATGCGGCTGGTTTTTTCCTCAATAACCCCCCGCATGACCTGGGCACCAAACATGAAAATAAAGAAATAAATAAGGATGCCCGAGAAAATGCCCAGGTATGTTTTTATTTTGGTATAGCTTTTCTCACCGGTTCTGATGTCTTCTGTATTCAGTTTAATACTCGTACGGTTGATCAGATCATAATCATCCTTTGATATATTGTGTGCACTGATTAAGAGATTGTTTTTCAGTATGGTCTGCATGGCATTGGAAATATAACTTTGGGTAACAATGCCGGGTGATTTATCAGAATATAATAGTATGGCCTTATCAGGAATGGTATAGGATGGTTTGATAACAGACAATATGGCCGAATATTTTTCTTTTTCTAAATCTTCTCTTGCTTTTTCCAAATCGGTTTCATAGACAAAAAATACCTTGTCGGTTGATTCAAATTTATCGGTAAAGATTCCGGTTTCGTCAACTACCGCAATCACTTTCTTTTCATCACTCATGGTTGCCAGGAAAAACGGCACTATCCATATAGAAGCCATTAAAACCGGACCTAAGAGGGTCATAATGATAAAAGATTTTTTCTTAACCCTGCTTAAATACTCACGTTGGATAATCAGTCGTATTTTCTTCATTTTGCAAAAATTAAAGGCTTAGCGGTTTTGTTCGTTTACTTTTTGAATAAAGATATCATTCATAGTAGGTAGAATTTCATTGAATGACAAGATTTCAATCTGAGGAAGTAGGTTTTGTATCAAATCATTGGGCGTTGCTGAGATTGGAATTTTTATCTGAAGCAGGGAAATCCCATTTTTTTGAATATCACTTATAAGTTCAAATGATTGAGGCAGGGTGTTTTTGATAATGGCTGAATGTCCATGATAAGTGATTTCGAAAATATTGGCTTTATATGTATTTTTGATTTCATGTACTTTTCCATCCAGTATCTTTTCTGATTTATTGATCAGTGCAATGTTATCGCAAAGCTCTTCCACAGAAGACATATTATGGGTTGAGAAGATAATGGTAGCTCCTTTGTTTCTCAGATTGAGTATTTCTTCCTTTAACAGGTTCACGTTAATGGGGTCGAAACCACTGAAAGGTTCATCAAAAATCAGCAATTTGGGGTCATGCAATATGGTAACTATGAATTGTATCTTTTGCTGCATTCCTTTAGAGAGTTCTTCTACTTTTTTGTTCCACCAATCGAGGATGTCGAACTTTTCGAACCAGAATTTCAGTTTTTTTAATGCATCTGCTTTGGATACACCTTTTAACTGAGCAAGGTAGAGGGCCTGTTCACCCACTTTCATTTTTTTGTACAAACCTCTTTCTTCAGGTAAATAGCCAATAAGAGAAATGTGTTCCTGCCTGAGTTTTTCACCGGCAAAATACAATTCACCTTCATCAGGGGCGGTAATCTGGTTGATAATGCGGATCAGTGAAGTTTTTCCTGCACCATTGGGACCCAGAAGTCCGAATATACTTTGATCAGGTACATCGATACTCACATTTTTCAATGCAGTATGGGCTGCATAGTTTTTGGTAATATTATGAGCGGAGAATAGATACATATTTTTTGTTTCTCGCAGATTTCCGCAGCGTTTCTCACAGATTTCCGCTGAGTTTGGCGCAGATTATCGCTGATTATTTTTATAGTTTGTTTGCAATTCTGATGATTGATTGATTTAAAGAACTTGAATTAAAATTGATAAGCAATCCTAGTTTTTTATTAGTTAATTTTAAATACGTTAGTAGTTGTTTGTGATGAATATCTATTAATTCAGAGACTGATTTTACTTCAAAAATAACTTTATCTTCAACAATAATATCTAAGCGAAATGCAACATCAAATTTAATACCTGCATACATCATTGGCACAGGAACTTGAGTTTTAACTTCCAGCCCTTTTTGTGCTATTTCATAAGCCAATGCAGCTTCATAAACAGATTCAAATAAACCAACTCCAAGCGTTGAATGTACTTTAAATGCAGCACCTCTGATTATATATGAAATATCGTTTTCGTGCATTTGGTCTTGTTTCTCGCAAAGTTACACAAAGTTTCTCGCAGATTTACGCAGAGTTTAACGCAAATTTACGCTGATTATTTTTATACTTTAAGATTCATTACTTCATTTATTTTTTCTGCGAACATCTGCGCCGTACTCAGCGAGCATCTGCGAGAAATTCTTTATTGAAAATATTCCCTCATTCTTTCAAAAAAGCCTTTGTCCTTTATATCAGGATCAGGTTTAAAATTAGGAGAAGCAGCCAGTTTTTCAATGATGGCTTTTTCTTCTTTACTTAAATGCTTTGGAGTCCAAACATTAATATTAATCAGCAAATCTCCTCTGCCATAAGAGTTAATATCGGGCAAGCCTTTTCCTTTCAACCGCAATACTTTGCCGGCTTGTGTTCCGGCATCTATTTTAATTTTAACCTTGCCTTCAATGGTTGGGATTTCTACGCTTGTTCCTAAGGAAACATCAGGAAAACTGATATAATGATCGTATAACAAATTCTTACCATCCCGTTTAAGTAAGGGATGTTCGATTTCTTCAACCAGCACTATCAAATCACCATTAACGCCGCCACGTGCGGCTGCATTACCTCTCCCGCTTACAGACAATTGCATTCCATCCTGAACACCGGCAGGAATATTCAATGTTATTACCTCTTCGCCCTGTACAATGCCATTTCCGGCACATTCCGGACATTTATGAGTAATGACCTGACCTTCTCCACCACATGCAGGACAAGTGGAGGAAGTCTGCATCTGACCTAAAATAGTATTGGTAATCCTGGAAACCTGTCCGCTTCCCCGACAGGTTGAACAGGTAGTATGTCCTGAACCATCTTTTGCACCACTGCCTTTACATGGCTCACAATCAATGTATTTATTTACCTTAATTTTCTTTTCGACACCTTTCGCAATTTCTTCTAAAGTTAGTTTAACTTTTACCCTGAGATTAGAGCCTCTGTTTACCCTGCGTCCACGTGAACGGCTACCGCCAAAGCCACCGAAACCACCACCACCAAAAGCACCTTCAAAAATATCACCGAAATGACTGAAAATATCATCCATATTCATTCCGCCACCTCCACCAAAACCGGCATTATTGCCTAATCCGGCATGACCATACTGGTCGTAACGTGCACGCTTTTCATTATGACTGAGTACTTCATAAGCTTCAGCAGCTTCTTTGAAATTTTCTTCAGACTTTTTATCCCCTGGATTTTTATCAGGATGATATTGTATTGCTTTCTGGCGATATGCTTTTTTTAATTCTGCTTCGGTAGCGTTTTTAGAAACCCCCAATATTTCGTAATAATCTCTTTTTGCCATTGTTATATATTCATTTTTATCTAAAAATTTTGATATTATTCAGATAATTTTTTGATAGCTTATTTCTTTGTTTTATTAAAATTATCGCTTTTGAAAGCAGATTGTTCATTTTGTCTATATATTTAATGCATGTTTAGTGTTTTCAAACCTTAATTTGAAACAACTACTTTTGCATGGCGAATTACTTTGTCGTATAAAAAGTAACCTTTTTGTACTTCATCAAAAACCTTCCCTTTATCTTTTTCATTTTGAGCCGGTACCTGAGCAATTGCATCATGAAAATCAGGATCAAAATCAGCACCTAGGCTTTCCATCGCCTTCAGACCTTTCTGACTTAAAATACTATGCAATTTATTATAAATCAATCCCACCCCTTCATATAAAACAGCGGTCTGATCATTTGATTCTACTGATTTTAAAGCTCTTTCAAAATCATCCAGAACAGCTAATAAATTAACAATCATTTCTTCAGAGGCCGTTTTGCTGAGTTCAATGCGCTCTTTGGAAGATCGTTTACGGTAATTGTCAAATTCAGAATACAAACGAAGGTATTTATCGTTGGTTTCAATTAATTTATTGCCTAAATCATTGATAATATCTTCAGCTTTTTCTTTGTCGCTTTTTTTGGACTCATTTTTAGTTTTTTCTTTTTTCTTTTCTTTTGCTGTATTTTGTTCCTGCATGCTTTCTTCCGAAGCTTTCATTTCTTCCTTTTCTTTGTCAGACATAGTTTTAAATATATTAAACCTTAAATTCATGATTATTGATATCTTGCCTTATCAAAAACACTGCCATATATAAAAGCCTGACAAAATGACAGCCTTCAACTATGTATTTTAATAATCGGCTGACAAAAGTAGTACTTTTTATTGAGTGTTAAAAATTTGAAGTTTTTATATTTCAAAAAAATAATTTCATGTCCAGATTCATAACACATAAAAAGTAAAAAATCTAATGTCGTATTTTTAAAAATGGTTTTTCTCTTTTTTTTTCCATAAAGAAAAAGCAATGAATTAAACAGCATAATTATTGTATAAGGAAGAAAGAATTGCTGACTGAATAATAATATTGAATTACCATAATATGTATATATATTACGTCCCTATGGGACTTTGACAATCATGGAACGATTTCTTATACTACAGATATTTAATCCCTAACGTGATAGTCCGAAGGAGGTCAATATAAATAGATTTATGCCTGATACTTCAGGTAGGCAGTCTTTAAATTTCTTTGTGAAACTCTGTAATACTCTGTGTAATTAAATATTGATTTATTATACAAAGAGCCTCAGAAAGACACAAAGACTGATTTTGAATTTTTTTAAACAGCTTCACTTTATTCATTATTTTTTAATGTTTATGTCCTACGAACAATATTAAAATTGAATTATTTTTTCTATGGAAATGAATGCCCTGACGGGCAAAATTAATTTACTTCACAAACCTTAACTTAATGACAATGCCCGTAGGAACGAAATAAATTTCCAAACAATGATATTTAAGAATTGATTTTCTTTAGCTGATTGAGCGTTTCAACTTTACTAAACTTGAAAAAATTATGCAATCCCAATATTTCAGTACAATACTGACCTCACTAAAAAGGCTGTCACAAAAAATGAGACAGCCTTTTCGAAAGAAATTTAGTTTATTTACTCTTATCTGGATAAGGAGGAACGGGTGGTAGTTCCATCGGATTGTTTTTTAATTCTTCAAGGATGACTTCTATGGCTTTGTTCAATTGCTGATCATTTCCTAAATATTCCTGTGCAGGATCATTGTCCACTCTGATATCCGGCTCAACCCCTCTGCCTTCGATGATAAACTCTTTTCCCAGTGCATCGTAATGAGCAAATTCAGGTTTAGAGAGCGTTCCACCATCAATAAAAGGCAAACTACCTCTGATTCCGACAACTCCACCCCAGGTTCTCACACCGATGGCTTTTCCAATCTTCATGGTTTTAAACTGATAAGGGAATAAATCGCCGTCTGATGCAGAATACTGGTCAATTAAAATTACCTTTGGCCCGTATTGCATAGCCAATCTGCCTCCCTGTGGTTCATTGTTCCGGCTTACCCGCATCAGTACGAGTTCACGGTTCAATCTTTCTATAATCATGGGTGAAACATTACCGCCTCCATTGCCTCTGTCATCAATAATCAATGCTTTCTTGCTGAGTTGAGGATAAAAATGTTTTACAAATTCATTTAATCCTTCTACGCCCATATCAGGAATGTGTATATAACCTATCTGTCCGTTGGAAGCTTTATTTACCTTGTCAATATTGTTTTGTACCCAATTGTAATAATACAGTTTTGCTTCAGTTTGAGTAGGAATGACAATTACATTGTGTGCGCCGGTCTCTGTAGCTGATGAATTTATTGTGAGTTCTATCTGTTTATTGGCGGTATTGATAAGCAATTCGTAAATATCAGCCACTTCTTTTACAGATTTACCATTGATGGCAATAACATAATCTCCTTCCTTGATATTCACACCAATTTCAGTTAATGGAGAGCGATATTCGCCATCCCAGTTTTCGCCTTTTAAGATTTTATCAATTTTATAATACCCCGAGGCATCTTTGCTGATTTTAGCACCCAATAAACCTAAACTAATACGACTGGCATCTTTTTTATCACCACCCCCTACGTATGCATGTCCTACATTTAATTCGCCAATCATTTCTCCGATAATGTAATTCAAATCGTTGCGATTGTTGATAAATGGCAGTAATGGAGCGTATTTTTTATTGATTGATTTCCAATCCACACCATGCATATTTTCATCATAAAAGAAATATTCCATCTGACGCCAGGCTTCATTAAAAATTTGAGCCCATTCTGCTTTTAAATCAACCCAAACTTTCATGTTATTCAAATCAATCGCATCCTTGATTTCAGGTTTTGATTTTGGCAAATCTACAATTCCCATTCTGCCCCCCATATTGACGAACATCTTTTTATTATCAGCAGTAATTTCGTAACTTCCAACTTCACCTAAATTTGTTTCTTTCTGATCTTTTAAATTATACAACATCAGATACGCTTTCTTATCAGATTTTGAATATTTCTGATAATACACATTTTCATCAATCACATTAATATTCCAATAAGAAGCAGCTTCAACCGGTAAAACAACAATTCTTCCCATGATCCCATCAAAGTCAACTTTCATTACTTCAGCCTTTGGAGCATCCTCTTTTTTATCCTTTTTATCCTTTTTGTCTGTCTTTTCAGTTTTATCAGATTTAGCATCTTCTTTTTTTATAACAACATCATCATTTACAGGTTCAAAGGGAGACTTAGTATCTTTAGCCAATGTCAGGAAATATACTTTTGTCATATCAGCATATATATGATTCCATTCAGTCCAGCTGTAAACCGGATTAAAATCCCGGTTGGAAGTAAAGAATAAATACTTGCCATCACTGCTAAAATTTGGATTTCCGCAATCATACCAGCCATCTGTTACCGGTTTCTTTGTTTTTGAATTTAGCTCATACAAATATATTTTTGTTGCAGAGCTCTTATCAGGTTTGGAATAGGCAATCCATTTACTGTCTGCAGACCAGGTATAATCATTAAATTCGCCATCTTTAGTCTGATCCACTATTTCAACTTCTTTTGATTCCACATTCACAAACGAAAGCCTTAATTTTTTATCAGACCACATTATTTTTTTCGAATCCGGTGACCAGGCTATCTGGTATTTATAGGTATCTGCGTTTTTAGTTATTTGAACCGCTTTTTCGCTGCCATCGTGTTTCATAACATAAATCTCATCCTCTCCGCTTGCATCACTGATATAGGCAATATTTTTCCCATCGGGTGACCAGGCAACATTGCGTTCGTGTACACCGGATGTTTGTGTAAGATTTTTGGTAATACCGGTTTTGGCAGGAACAGTCCATACATCACCACGTGCACCCAAAGCAATACGTTTACCATCGGGAGAAACAGTAGTTGAACCAATATTTTTGGAAGCATCTTTCAATTGATTTCTACCACTTACAAAATCATCGGCTATTTGTATTGAAACTTTTTCAGTTTTTTCGGTTTTGAGATCAAAAATATGAATATATCCGGCTTGTTCAAAGATAATGGCATCCTTAGCTGCAGAAGGAAATTTAACATCATAGTCGGTAAATTGAGTAAGCTTCCTGGTTTGTTTAGATGAAATATTATACACAAAAAGATTCATGATTCTATCACGGTCAGAGATAAAGTATATGTTGTCACCTATCCACATGGGTTGAATATCCTGTGCATTATTACTGGTAATATTTTCGATTTTTTTGGTTTTGAAATCGTAAATCCAGATATCATCCGCCATGCCCCCTCTGTAATATTTCCAGGTTCTGAATTCACGGAAAACACGGTTGTAGGCTAATTTAGACTGATCCGGTGAATAGCTGCAAAAACCTCCGGCAGGAAATGGTAATTCTTCGGATAAACCTCCGTTGATATTTGCCAGAAATAATTGCCCTTTAAAATCATTAAACGTTTGTTTTCGCGAACGATAAATAATATTTTGATTGTCTTTCCAGCCCATTACTATATTATTGGGACCCATTCTGTCGGAAATATCATCTCTCGATAAAGTAGCGGTGATAGTTAATCTTTTGGGAACACCTCCCTCAAATGGCATCAGATAGACTTCAGTATTTCCATCATACTGAGCGGTGAATGCAAGGTTTTTCCCATCAGGAGAAATTTTTGCAAACATCTCATAACCATCGTCATTGGTGATTTTTCTGGCAATACCTCCAGTTTTGGCTACTGTATATAAATCGCCGGCATAAGAAAACACAATCTGATTTCCAGAAAGCGTTGGAAATCTCATTAATCTAGTTTCTGAATTTTGCCCAAAACTACTATATACTATTGCGAATAAAGCAGTTAAAAACAATAAATTATTCTTCATTTTTTTAATTTTTTAAATTCATTCTTTTATCAAATAAAGTGCAAGTTTAGTCTTTTTAATGTAATTTTTTTAATTTTTTCGATGAAAATCACTTAGTGGCTGTTTAATAATGGTTTATTGAGTTTAAATGATCCAACTTGGTTTTTAGGTTGAAGTTTCCATTCTTTTTTAATGGACAAAAAACGTTCAGACATAACTATATGTTTGAACGTTTTTATATAAAATATTTGATATCCTAAAATATTTATTGTTTCAGAAATTTGTTTTGAAAAACATTGTTCTGATAATCCGTCACCCTCAGCAAATACAAACCCTTTTTTATTCCTGAGACATCAATAGTATTATTTACAGAAGATTTTCCTCTGAAAACCTCTTTTCCAGAACAATCTACAATTGAATATCCGAAAGCTGAACCTATGTTTTGTTCAGGAAAATTAATCTGTAAAGTATTCAAAACCGGATTTGGCAGAATCTGAAGAGGCTTTATTGAAGTTCTTATTTCACTCATCCCCAATTCACAAGAGAACAATGTTGTGTATGTATAGCCTGGTTCAAATGGACATGCATAATTATATCCCATCTGAACAAAATTGTCTTCAAACCCATAACCTTCAACCAAAGCTGTCTTGAAAGCATCACCACAAAAACTAAATCTTTTATTATACTCATTGCAAATCAATATGCTGTCTATTGATTTTACAATTATTCTACCATAATTTATTGGATTTAAAGGAATATCATTTCTTGAATACGATTCTTTGATTGTATCCCCAATGTTTAGATTAAAATCATACCATAAAGTATCTTTGTACAATCCATTAATTTTTGTAAAAATATATACTTTTTTTTCAGGAATATCATTTCTGTATGCAAAAATAAATGATTTCGGACCATAAAAGGGCAGGCCATTGGATGTATATGCTACATAGACTTTTTTATAGGTGTTTCCTCCAATAATAGTATCCCCGTTCGCTTCATATGCAGATCCGTATGAAATAGCAGGGCCGCCCGGGGGAAAAGGACCTGTTTTTGTCACTATCCAACTTGCCTGATTTAAAGGAAAAGCTTTATAGTTATTAACCTGAGAAAATAAACTAAAGTTAATAATTGCAAGAAATAAAAGTAGCGCGTTTTTTTTAATACGAAATAATGAAGCTACCATAGCATGAAAATTAAATCAAACAGAGTTATAATAATGTAAGCCCTGAAACTATTATAAAAATAATCAATATCCTCTTTTCAATGGATTGAAATAGGATGTAAATATACAAAAAATATTAGGTTGATCAACAATCATTCATAAAAACCATCCATTAAACCGAATAAACCTTGTTTTCAATGTTAACATACGCTTTTAATAGATCATATCATGTATTACTAACTGAAATACATAGCATTATCTATTAATAAGCTCTTTGGTTTTTACCTTCGATATAATTGATAAAAGATTTATTCACCACTTTATTTCCACCCGGTGTTGGATATTTTCCGGTGAAATACCAATCGCCCAGGTCTTCGGGACAAGCAGTATGTAAGTCTTCTATGGTTTGAAAAACAATCTGGACTTTGGCTTTAGCACCTTCGGGAGTTACCAGCTCAGCTATTTTCTGCGAAATCTGTTCAATGGTAAATGGCTTGTAGATTTCTCTTACATAATTTACAATTTCTTCTTTCGGAAAATTTTCCTGAGTTTTTGATTTTTTATATACTTCGTTGATAATATGTGTCTGTTTGGTTTCTTTCAACAGTGCAATAACAGCTTTGAATGCAATAAAATCGCCCAGTTTGGCCATATCAATTCCATAACAGTCAGGGTAACGGATCTGGGGCGCCGAAGAAGCAATTACAATTTTTTGTGGCCCTAAACGGTCGAGTATACGGATGATGCTTTGTTTGAGTGTAGTTCCACGAACAATGGAATCGTCCATCACAACCAGATTATCAATACCTTCTCTTACAACACCATACGTAACATCATAAACGTGAGCAACCAGATCGTCACGCTGTTTGTCCTGGGTGATAAAAGTTCTGAGTTTGACATCTTTCACTGCAATGGTTTCAATGCGTGGCCGGATGGCCAGTATCTCATCTAATTTTTCAGCAGTCAGCTTTTTCCCTTGTTCTAAAATTCTGTCCTTGTGTACATCTCTGCAAAAATCGTTCAATCCTTCTACAAGACCCTGAAAAGCAACAGAAGCAGTGTTCGGAATATAGGAAAAAACAGTATTCTTAATATCATAATCTACCGATTTTAACAAAGATGTTGTCAATAATCTGCCCAGTTTTTTACGTTCTTTATAGATTTTGGCATCTGTACCTCTCGAAAAATAGATACGTTCAAAAGAACATGATTTAGGATCCGTTGAAGGTTGTTTACACATTACTTCTTCTACTTTTCCATCACGTTTAACAATCAATGCATGTCCGGGTTGAATAGGTTTAATTGCTTCAAAAGGAACATTAAATGCAGTTTGAATAACGGGTCGTTCCGAAGTAACTACCACAACTTCATCATCCTGATAATAAAAAGCCGGGCGTATACCTGAGGGATCGCGCAATACAAATGCATCTCCATGACCCAATAATCCCGCAATTACATAACCACCATCCCAATACTTGGATGCCCTGTGAAGTATTTTTGGTAAATCCAGGTTTTTAGCTATCAATTCTGAAATTTCGCGGTTTGAATGGCATTCAGCTTTATATTTGAGAAATAATTCCTGATTTTCATCATCCAGAAACTTACCGATTTTTTCAAGGATTGTAATGGTATCATTGGTTTGTAAAGGATGTTGACCCAATCTTACAAGTTTATTGAATAATTCATCCACATTGGTAAGATTAAAATTACCAGCGGTAACTAAATTACGCGACATCCAGTTGTTTGAACGAACAAAAGGGTGAATATTTTCCAAGCTGTTTTTTCCAAAAGTTCCATAACGTAAATGTCCGAGAAACAGTTCACCTGTAAAATCTGCATTTTCTTTCATCCAGTTAACATCATTCAGTAGATCCGGATTTTTGTCTTTGATTTTTTGAATATTGGTATAAATCTGTCCGAAAATATCCTTAATCGGGCTTTCTTTATTGGAACGGCTGATATTGATGTATTCATGTCCGGGCTTAAGGTCGAATTTGATATTTGCCATTCCTGCACCATCCTGACCGCGGTTGTGCTGTTTTTCCATCAGCAGGTACAGCTTGTTTAAGCCATACAATGAGGTTCCGTATTTGGAATAATAAAATTCTAATGGTTTTAATAATCGGATAAATGCAATTCCGCATTCGTGTTTGATCTGATCGCTCATATTGCTTAAAACTTAGGATGGTTTATCAATTTTAAGCATGCAAATTTACAAAAAAATCATGAATTCATGAAATAAGTTTTTATTGACAAACCTTAAATCCACAAATGTAGTTTCAAAACACTAATAATCAAACTACAAACCTAACAGGTCTTAGAGACCTTTTAGGTTTAATATCAACGAGTTAGTCTCATTTATGTAGATTTAAGGGTACTATAATTATCTTAAATTCGCAGAAATTTGATGAGATAATTGTATGAACGCATCAATTTACTTTGCTTTTTTAAGCTTTATATCCTTTTTCAACAACCATTTTTACAATAGCCCTGAACCAGGTAAATGGCAATATTTTTTTGACTGTTAATAGGGCAATGGCTTGTATTCCTGCCGGATATCGCAAACGATAGGTTTTATCCATGGCAGCCTGATAAATCTTTTTTGCAACTATTTCCGGTCCGGCTGCAGTATTACCGACCTTTTGAGTGTTTGAATAAGTGATCCGCGCATATTGATCATAATCTGTAAGTCCTTCTTTATGAAACAAATCCTGTGAACGGGCATAAAAATCGGTTTTAATGGGACCGGGTTCTATGTTTTTAATTCTGATATTAAAGTGACGAAGTTCAAACTGCAGGGCTTCTGTAAAACCTTCTACCGCAAATTTTGAAGCATTGTAAATACTATAGGATGGAAAGCAAACAAAACCAGCGACAGAAGAAAGATTGATGATACATCCTTCTTTCCGTTTTCTGAAATAAGGCAAAATTTCGCGTATCACATTCATCATTCCGAAAACATTGGTATCGAATTGGCGTTGAATCTGTTCTTTGCCGGCAGCTTCAAAAATGCCGACTCCACCATAACCTGCATTATTTACAACTACATCAATACCTCCAAAATCTTCAATGGCAGCTGCAATTGCTTTTTGGATGCTCAAACAATCAATGACATCCAGGGTATATAATTTTACATTTTCCAACTTATTCAAGTCCGTTTCTTTGTCTGGATTTCGCATGCTAGCAGCCACATTCCATCCTTTTTCAGCAAAAAATTTGGCGCTTGCCTTTCCAATTCCTGAAGAGGATCCTGTGATAAAAACTGTTTTTTGCATCGGAAAGGTTTTTAATTTTTAATTAAATTTGAGATATTATCTATTATGATTTATTATAGTAATTATGTAAATTAAAACAATAATTGCCAATAAATTAAATATTTTTTATCTTTTTCATTTCTTCAGAAAATTACCTATCTTCCAACTTCTGTCTTCTGTCTTCCATCTTCCATCTTCCAACTTCTGTCTTCCGACTTCTGTCTTCCGACTTCCGACTTCTAATTCAAATTGTCAAAGTCTACACTTAATGGTTTATTTTGGACGAAATCAAACAATGTAAGCTTACGGATTTCGTAATAAGTATTCCAGAAGGAGCGCAATGCAGCGATATAATCCTGTGTGGCTCTGTCTTTTTCGGTCATTGCAATATTTAATTCGGTGATATCCACTTTGCCTATCATATAGCGTGCTTTGGTGACTGCAAAACGCTTCTCTCCAATGGTGTCAGCTTTGGCCGCAATCATTAACTGATGATACTGCATATTGAACTGCATCACTTTGATAAGTATCTGCTGGTCGAAATCAATTTTTTGCTGTGCTACCTGAGTATTGATCAGTTCTTCATTTGATTCTGCCATTTTAATTTTTGCACGGGCTTGTCCCCAATCCAGAATAGGAATTTGTAAACCCAGAGAAAGTTGTTGCTGATCCTGAGGATTTTTATAAGCATCTGCAAATTCAATGGCACTTTGTGTTAAACCATATAAAGCATAAACATTGGCATTAAAACGGTTCTCCATTTTAGCCCTGTTGACGGAACTCTGAGCTTCCAGTAATTTCCGCTGATAAGACTTGACTTCAGAGCTGTTGCTCCTGGCTTCTGCAATTGCTTTGCTGGCATCTATTTTGTAATTTGGCATTTGCGTTGGAATTTGCAATTCAATTTTTTCATCACCCCTCATTCCCAAAAAAGACTTTAAGCGAAAATGATTCACTTCTACATCATTACGGGTTTGTTCCACCTGTAAATTTGAATTCAATAAGCTTAATTCGAGCTGAAGCAATTCGTTTTCAGCAATT
The DNA here is from genome assembly GCA_903899825.1 of uncultured Bacteroidales bacterium. Classification (GTDB taxonomy): domain Bacteria; phylum Bacteroidota; class Bacteroidia; order Bacteroidales; family JACABE01; genus JACABE01. The sequence continues at coordinate 20,282 of CAIUKU010000439.1, forward strand.
TTACCTAAATTATAACGTCCCTGTGCAATCTTATAAAGTGTATCGTTATTTGCCTGATTAATCCCTGCAATACTTTCCCTGATCTGAGCATCCAGTAAATCGAAATACAGGTTAGAAGCCTTGATGGATAGTTGTTCCCTGTCTTCTAAATAGGTTTGTTTGGCTTCATCGAAAAGTATAGGTTCAATTTTTCGTTCCCAGCGATAAGGATTATAGTTAAATATTGGCTGTCGATAACCAACTGAAATTGGAGTAGATAAATAAGAAGTGGAGGTCATGGTTGAATTGTTGTACAAATCCAATCGTTGAATTCCAGAGTTTACAAACAATTGACCTCCCGTAATTCCAATAATTTTTGAAAGTCCCAACTGCATGGAATAGTTGGCAGAGCGCTGTTCCTGAAAAACTTCACTTCCGTCTGACAATGTAATTTTTGAAATGCTACGGTTCATATTCGGCAAGGTTGCGTCTAAAGTGAGCATGGGCATATAGGATGCTTTGTAGCTTTTGTATTTCCAATAACTTCCCAGGTATTTGTTTTTAGCCACCAGGCCATCGGGCGATTGTGTTTTGGCAATCGTAATTACATCTTCAAAGCTGAGGATTTTAATGTTCTCTTGAGCATTCGCCAAAAAGTTTAGCCCCAAAATCATCGTTATTATTAAAAAAAATGTTTTCATTTTTATACTTTATTCTTATTCATGACGCAAAGAAGTAACAGGATCCTGCATCGCGGCTTTACGTGCAGGCATATAGCCGAATAATATTCCTACAGAAGCAGACACAAAGAAAGATACTACAATGGACAAAGGTGAAATAATGGTTAATATCCCGGCTACCTGAGTTATTATTTTTGCCAGGGCTATACCCAGTATAATTCCTGCAATTCCTCCGCTCAGACTGATGATGGTTGCTTCCGATAAAAACTGTGCTATCACATCTCTTTGGGTTGCTCCCAGGGCCAGGCGCACACCGATTTCTTTGATACGTTCCATTACCGAAGCCAGCATTATGTTCATAATCCCGATTCCACCTACTATCAGCGAAATACTTGCAATGGCACCCAGTACAATATTAAAAATATCCTTGGTTTTTTGTTCCTGTTTGAGCAATAATTCAGGAACTTTTATTTCATAATCTTCCACACCAGCATGCCGGCGTTTCATCATTTGGGTTAATATTTCTGTGGTAGCGTTGATATTTTTTGAATCATCTACCTGTATTACAATTTTATCTATTTGATTGTGATTATTTTCATCTTCATCGTTTGAACCATCGTCATTTCCTGAATTCAAACTGGCTGCTGTGATTAATGAACGGTCTCTGTATCTAAGTAATAAAGTTTGTAAAGGAGCATAAATAAATTTATTGTATTCACTGATACCCAGGTTTTCAGAAGCCGATTGGCTGACATTTTTACTTTGAATAACACCAATTACTTTCAACCAGACATTGTCGCATTTGATAAATTTTCCGATGGGATCCTCTCTCGGGAATAGTTTTGATTTAACCACCTGACCAATGATACAAACCTGTTTGCCTTCTTTCAGCTGCTCATTATTAAACATTTGCCCCTGTGCTATTTCTAAATTGAAAACAGCAAAAAAATCAGGAGTAATGCCTGAAAGTTTGGCTGAACTACTGATGCCGTCTTTGATAATACTGGTTTCGTATATTACTTCCGGACTTACCAGTTTAACAGTAGGCAAGATGTCTCTGATACTCTCAGCATCTTTCAGTGTTAATCCTGGCGAAAATTTATCTTTATTTTTATCCGTGCCTGATTTACTGTCAGATGATTCAGTATCTTCTTTGTCATTTCCTTTTTTTTCAATTTTGGGAGAAATGATAATATTATTTACACCCACCAGTTTGATTTGCTCTAAAATTTCCTGTTGAGCACCATTACCAATTGCCATCATCGCAATAACAGCTGCCACACCAAAAATAATGCCTAGTGCAGTGAGCATCGAACGGAATTTATTGGCCAATACTGCTTCAAATGCAATATTCAGAATATAGGAAAACCTGTTGGTTTCTTTTCGAACAAAGAGTTTGCGATAATTCATGATAGTTTCACCAATTTAAGTTTATCAGCATTTTCAGGGGGTAAGAGATAAACTTTGTCTTTTTCGCTAAGGCCTTTTGTGATTATTATTTCGTTTTCGTTGCTAAGACCGGCTTTTACCTGTTGTTTTACAACAGCTGAACCGTCCGCTTTAAAAACATAGGTAATGCTGTCGTTGTTGTGTACACTTTCGATAGGTACATAAATTACATTGGGTACAACAGCTGTGATAATCGTATTTTTAGTGGTCATGGCAGGACGTAAAATTGAATCAAATTCATGAACCAAAATTTTAACTTCAAAAACTTTGGCGTTGGTTCCACGCATTTGTTCGCCGATATTGGCAACTTCGGTAACCTCACCGGTAAATTTCTTTTCAGGAAAAGCATCCACACCAATTTCAACTTTCTGTCCTATTTTTACTTTGCTGATATCTATTTCGTTGATATAGGTTTTCGAAATCATCTTGCTCAGGTTAGGTAAAGTTGCTACCACATTGTTCCAGGCATTTACGGTTGCTCCTACCCCTTGTTTTTTGCCATCCCAGTCTCTTTTGTAAATAAGCATACCTGTTTTAGGTGCTTTCACCGTAAACTCATTCAATACACTCATCAGTGTTTCATATTTACGTTTCGATTGATCATAAGAAGCCGTAATTTCTCCGATGGTAGCTTTTGCTTTACTGTATTTCAGTTTATAATTCTGTACAGCTTGTTCATAGTTGCGTTGCGATTTTTGAAGATCAATTTCTGCCTGACGAATACTGGCAGGTGGTTCATATTTGGATTGGTCTAGCGTAATTTGCCGCTCTTCTACAGCAAATTTAAGATTGATGAGTTCATCACGGGAACCTCTCAGTTCAAGCGTTGTGTCCAACCTGGTGCGTGTAAGCTGAGATTCGAGTTTTTCCAGCTCAGTCTGAATGTCTTTTAATTTTGTACTGATTTCTGTTTTATCAAGTGTTGCAACATATTGACCTGAATCTACCACAGTACCCTCAGGTATCATTTCACTGATTTTCACCTGCCAGATTCCAATGTTCCGCAAACCATCCGGACCGTAGATTTCCTGAGAACTCTTGGCATCCAGTTCACCGGTAGTGGTAACTTTTATGTCAAAATTACCTTTTTTAACAGCAACCAAAACTACACTATTGGTTTTGTCGCTATTTCCGGTAAAAAACCATATTACGGAAACAAGCACAATGGCAGTAATAATTACAATCCATTTTTTTTTCTTTAACATGAATTTAGTGTTTTTAGAAGATTAAAACGAAATATGGTTTCAAATTAGTATAATATAATCAGGAATTTATTTTTTTAATTGATCGACAGTTTTTAAGGCAAAAAAAGCTAATCATACATACTATTTTGATTTTATTTTATGTCCGCTGACAGCATAATATAAAATTACAAGATAGCATGGAATTGCAATCCAATAGGCCTGTTGACGGTTGAATACATCAGCCAGCCAACCATAAACTAAAGGCAAGGTTGCACCTCCGGCAATAGCCATAATGAGTAAAGCAGAAGCTGTTTTGGTGAATCTTCCCAAACCATCCAGTGCAAGTGGCCAGATAGCAGGCCAGACCAATGCATTGGCCAGACCTAATAAAGCAATAAAAGCTATTGAAACAAAACCATTGGTAAATATTGCAAGAATTGTTAAAATGATGCCCACTATTGCTGATAATTTTAATGCATTGGCTTGTGAAATATATTTAGGGATAAAAAAGATACCTATAAAATATCCGACTATCATACTTGCAAGTGTTAAAGAAGTAAATGCTTTGGCTATAGACATTTCTATTCCCTGGGATTGTCCATAAAGTATAATCGTATCACCGGCAATTACTTCTACACCAACATAAAAAAACAAGGCAATAACTCCCAGCCATAAATGAGGAAACTGGAAAATACTGGTTTTGTTGGCATTTTTTGCAGCAAGGGTTTCATCTTCATGTTCGGTATCTATTTCAGGTAATCCTGAGAATCGGATCAATAATCCCAGGATAAATAAGAATATACTCATGATTATGTAAGGCACAACTACCCTTGCAGCCAGTTCATTTAATGCAGCTGTTTTGGCAACTTCGTCCATAAAAGGTAAACTTGCCTCCAGTTTATCAAAATCTTTAAACAGGAAAAAACCCAGAATAAGTGGGGCAATCACACCTGCAACCTTATTGCAGATACCCATGATACTGATCCGCTTAGCAGCACTTTCAATTGGACCTAAAATAGTTACGTAAGGATTAGAAGCAGTTTGAAGGATGGATAAACCTGTACCAATCATGAACAAACCTGCTAGAAATAGTCCATAAATTCTTGTATTGGCTGCAGGAATAAACAACAAGGTTCCTAATGCCATTACCCATATCCCCAGCATCATTCCTTTTTTAAATCCTATAAATTTTAAAATATAGGAAGATGGCAATGCCATTACAAAATAGGAAATATAAAAAGCAAAAGCCACCAGCATCGATTCGCTGTTGTTGAGCTGGCAGGCTAATTTAAGATATGGGATAAGGGTGCCATTGAGCCAGGTTACAAAACCGAAAAGGAAAAAGAGGATTCCGATTAATGAAATGGAGAAAATATAATCCGATTTACTGTTTAAACGTTCACTATTTGCCATAAATTTTGTTATTAAAATGCAAACGTAAATAAATTTTGGGAATATTTAAGAGAAGAAAAGGTTTTTATTTTTTCACAATAATTTTGATAATGGTTGCCAGCTACTTAATTTATGTTTTAACCTAAAAAACTATTATATTTGCATAATAAAATTAAACAGAATTACCACATCCTTTTTTATTGAAAATCCAACTTATATAGACTGCTAAACTTATATATTCATGGCAATTATAGAAATTTGTATTCAGAACAGATATCAACCAAAGAATAATTAATAAATATGGTAAAAAAAATACAAAACATTGAACTTGCCTTTTTAACCATAGATGATTATCAGGAATTAAAACAGGCGATGATTACTTCCTATCAGTCAATGCCCGATTCCTACTGGAAAGAAGTAGAAATACAGACCTTACTGAGCAAATTTCCGGAAGGCCAAATCGTGATTAAAGTAGACGGACATATCGCTGGTTGTGCTTTATCGATCATCATCGATCATGAAAGATTTGAAGATCGTTATACTTTCAACAACATTACAGGTAATCTGACATTTAGTACTCATACCCATACAGGAGATACATTGTATGGTATTGATGTATTTATTAAACCTGAATTCAGAGGACTGAGACTGGGAAGGCGGTTGTATGAATACAGAAAAGAACTTTGTGAAAAACTAAACTTAAAAGGGATTGAATTTGGAGGAAGAATACCGAATTATCATAAGCATGAACATGAAATGAGTCCCAAAGAATATATTGAGAAAGTAAAATTAAGAGAAATTCATGATCCTGTCCTCAACTTTCAGTTGTCTAATGATTTTTATCCTGTAAGAGTACTAAAAGCTTATCTTGAAGGCGACAAGGTTTCTAAGGAATTTGCAGTACTGCTGAAATGGGAAAATATTTACTATGAAAAGCCTTCCAAAAGAGCTAAAGAAATTAAAAAAATTGTTCGTCTGGGTTTGGTACAATGGCAAATGCGACCCTATAAGAACATCAATGAACTCATGCAACAAGCTGAATATTTTGTTGATACATTGAGTGCGTACAAAAGTGATTTTGCTCTTTTTCCGGAATTTTTCAATGCACCTTTAATGGCCGAATACAATAAGCTAAGTGAAGCAGAAGCCATCAGAAAACTTGCAGATTATACTTCTTCAATTATACAGGAATTTTCTAAATTATCAATATCTTATAATATCAATATCATCACCGGCAGTATGCCGGAATTAGTGGATGATTCTCTGTATAATGTAGGCTATTTATGCAGACGCAACGGATCAGTTGAACGCTACGAAAAACTTCATATTACACCCGATGAACAAAAAGTATGGGGTATGAAAGGCGGATCTAAACTCCAGACATTTGATACCGATTGCGGAAAAATTGGAATTTTGATTTGTTATGATGTTGAGTTTCCTGAATTAAGCAGGTTATTGGTTGATGAAGGTATGGACATATTGTTTGTTCCATTTTTAACCGATACACAAAACGGATATTCCAGAGTTAGATATTGTGCCCAGGCCAGAGCCATTGAAAACGAATGCTATGTAGCCATTGCCGGCAGTGTGGGAAATTTACCCAAGGTTCATAATATGGACATTCAATATGCCCAATCCATGGTATTTACGCCCTGCGATTTTGCCTTTCCTACAACAGGAATAAAATCTGAAGCTACTCCAAATACTGAAATGATATTAATATCAGATGTAGATATTGATTTGCTGAGAGAACTTCATAGTTTTGGAACGGTGAAAAATCTGAAAGACAGAAGATTTGATATTTTCGAATTAAAAAAGCGAAAATAAATTCCGGTAAAATTTGGAATTATATTTGATTTGCCGTCAGGGCATTCATATCAATAGAAAAAAAATCAACTTTTAATTTACTTTAAGACATAAACCTAAATAAAATAAAACCAATTTTTAATAGATATATCAAACAA
>CAIUKU010000440.1 GCA_903899825.1 uncultured Bacteroidales bacterium
CTTTCAGTTTTTCCTCAACCATAACAGTCTAAGTCTTAAATATGGATTATTACCACAAAGTTATGTCTTATTGCCACACAGCCAAATGACTGTGAAAAAAATCACAAATTTGGATGGGTTCTGAATAAGAATTTCAGGAAAGGTGATAAATGACAGAAGAATCCGGTAATTTCCCCGCTTTTCACAAACTATTGATTATGTATTTATATTGATATGAAATTAAAGGAAAATAGCGCAAAGAAGGAAATTACAGTTCCACAAGAGGGAGCGACTGATTAAATAAAACTATCACCTAATATTATTTTCAGATATTAAGAATACTTGGATTAGTTCTCTCAGGATTTCATTTATGCTTACTGCAATATTTCCGAAAGTGATTTTTTAGTAAAAACGGCCTCAATCCAGGCAGTGAAATCAAAAATCTGAAGAATTTTTTGTTCAAAAACATCGTGTTTTATTTCTTCAAGTTCTTTCTTCAATTTATTCCATGCCTGAACACGCTTGAATGAAGGCGAAGGCAATGGTTTACTCAAAAACCTGAACATAATACGCTCGATGCGATAATTTCGTTCAAAGCCTTTAATATCACGCATTAGTGTTCGTATTTCGTATTTTATCAAATCGAAATCATTCATTTTATACAGAATGATGAGATTTACTAAGCGAATCGTTCGAAACAGAGGCAAAGAATAATAGCTTTTACCTTGCAAAATAATCTGATTTAAAAATTTATGTGCCTTGAGAAATTCGTTATTTCCAAAAAACACGAGTGATGTATATAAACTAAGCTCGGCCTGACGGGAGTGTGCAAGCGAATTAAATTTATCGTACAAAATTTCTTTGTATTTATTTATCAATAAGTTACATTTGACAAAATCGCCCGAATCGAGCAAAGGGAACAGTTCATATAGAAAAATAGTGCAATCAACATTCAGCTTAAAACTCGCCGATTCGCAATCAATACTTTTCAATTGATTAACAAAGTAGGGCATGCCTTCGTAGTTTCGGATACTTCGCAAACTTTCCAAAATTCCTTCTAAAGTGTGCAAATAGTATATAGGAGGATTGTTCCACAAATGTTTGTTTCCTTCAAAAAGATTATTGAGTTCGTAGTATGAATTTAGGGCCGATTGGTTGTCGCCCACGCTAATGAGGTAATTCGACTGAAACAATTGATGAAGCTTGTTTATTTCAAAATTGTCAACATTTAACGAAGCAACCAAACTTATCTCACTGAAAACCAAATCGTTTAAATCATCTTTTTGCTTTTGTGAACGTATTTGACCTTTGTTCAGAATTCGGTGTTTGAGAATTTCATACAAAGCCGACTGTTCGTTTATTTTGCGGATGTATTTTAACGATTCTGTGATTTCAAACTGTTTCTTAAGCAGCTGTTTTTCATCAAGTTGTTGAAAACCAGCTGCCAATAAGTAATCTAATTCTAATCGTTGAGCCAACAAAAGCGCATGCTGGTTTTCATATTTTACAGCGAGTTTAATAATTTCTTCAAGCAGATTAAGACTTTCAGTGATCAGTGATTTTTCGTACAGAATACGTGCATGAATTATTCTTTTATATAAAAATGAAAAGCTGTCTTGCGAATTCCGTAAGGTTAGCATTGTTTCAAGCAACAATTCGAAAAGATATTTGCCTGCTATTTCAAAACTTGCATTTGGGTTCTCAGTTGTAAATTGCGCATGAATCATTTCTTTTGTGCCTGTCGGGTTTTTATCGATAATCTCATACAGCAGCAGATAATCAGACAGTTTCTTATTTCTCCCTGAACGAATTTTGAATGCTTTTTTCTCGGAATACGACAACGAACGAACCAGCGTGATTAATGATTGAATTTTCGACATATGACTAGTTATTAACTATTCACTTTACTTTTGGAAGTATTTGTTCCAGGAATAATAATGTAAAAGTAGAAATTATTTTAAATTATTAAAATAGGAATAATTTAACTATTTAGAAACACTGTATATCAAATATATAGAAATATTTTGCATATTTATTGTTAATTAAAGATTATTGAATACTCCAA
>CAIUKU010000441.1 GCA_903899825.1 uncultured Bacteroidales bacterium
AGAGAAATGTCTTTAATGTTTTCAAAATAAAACCTTTTAAGAAATGGGTTTTCAACAATCGCTTATAGTCAAATATATAAATATCTTCAGCTGATATTTTTAAATTTTCACCAAAAATAAATCTTTTTTACAAACATCAAAAAAATAGTTGAAAATAATGTTTAAAATTTTTACAATCGCTATATTATTGAATAAAATATATTTATTGTTTAAAAGTATAAGCGTATTTAGGACGTAGTATAAATTTTTGAAAATCAATTGTATTTAATTTATTTAGTATTTTTCATAAGATTATTTATCCAGATATTGAAAAAAATACGTAGGTTTGTCGTTCGAAAAAAACAATAAATTTATACAAATGAAATGTCCATCCCGAAACATCGGGACCAACAGAAATGAAAATATAATGGACATTCCATGGGCGAAACATGAATTTAATTTAAAATTTGAACGACATAAGAATATCTAAATCAGTAATTTAATAAAATATTAACACATGAAAAAACTCCGAATTATCGCTTTATTAGGCATTATTATCTATGTTTCCGGTGTATTTTTTTACGCCCAGGCTTGTACCAATTTCTTAGTAACCAAAGGTGCTTCTAAAGATGGTTCATGCTTTATTACATATGCTGCTGATTCGCATACCTTGTATGGCGAATTGTATTACCGGCCTGCCAAAGATTATCCTGCAGGCAGTATGTTGGACATTTACGAATGGGACACAGGAAAACCTCTGGGTAAAATCAAACAGGTGTTGCATACTTTTTCCGTAGTTGGAAATATGAACGAGCATCAGGTTGCAATTGGTGAAACCACTTATACCGGTCGTGAAGAAATGCAGGATACAACAGGTATTATTGATTACGGAAGCATGATGTATATTGCTTTACAACGTTCAAAAACAGCACGAGAAGCAATAAAGGTGATGGTTGAACTTGTGGCTGAATATGGTTATTACAGTACCGGAGAATCTATATCGATTTCCGATCCTAATGAAGTATGGATATTTGAAATTATCGGAAAAGGTTTACCGGTTTATGATAAAAAAGGGAAAATAGACAGCAAACTATACAGCAAAGGTGCAGTCTGGGTAGCAAGACGTATTCCTGATGGGTACATATCGGGCCATGCCAACCATGCAAGAATTACTACTTTTCCTTTAGAAAATGGAAAAACTTCAATTTCCAGCAAAAATCTATCTAAAATATTCAACCCTGAAGTTGAAACCGTTTATGCTTACGATGTAATTACAGTTGCCCGTCAGAAAAAATTATTTAACGGAAAAGATGCTGACTTTGATTTTTCTGCAACTTTTGCTCCACTGGATTTTGGTGGTGCACGTTTCAGCGAAGCAAGAGTTTGGGCGGGATTCAATAAAGTTTGCAAAGACATGGCCAATTATGTTGATTATGCAAAAGGTGAAAACCTTACACATCGTATGCCTTTATGGGTAAAACCCGATCAGAAATTAAGCCTACAGGATGTAATAGGAATGATGAGAGATCATTATGAAGGTACCCCATTGGATATGACCAAAGATTTAGGAGCAGGTCCTTACCAAAGTGGATACCGCTGGAGACCGATGACATGGAAAGTGGATGGTGTTGGCTATATTCACGAAAGAGCCATTTCCACACAACAAACCGGGTTTTCATTTGTAGCACAATCACGTTCATGGTTACCCAACCCAATTGGTGGCATTTTATGGTTTGGCGTTGATGATAGTTATACCTCTGTTTATATGCCTATGTATTGTGGCATTACCAAAATACCTGTTAATTTTGAAGTGGGCAATGGCAGTATGTTAAAATATTCTCCAACTTCAGGTTTCTGGATTTTTAATCAGGTTTCCAATTACTGCTATACCCGTTACAATGATATGTACAAAGATATTCATAAAGTACAACTTGAATTGGAAAATGGTTTTGTAACAAAAATTGCCTCATTGGATAAAAAAGCAGAAGAAATGTATAAAACAGACAATGCAAAAGCCTTAGCAATGATTACCGATTTTTCAAACCAGCAGGGCAGTCTTACATTTGGAAAATGGAAAGAATTGTATGAATATTTACTGGTAAAATATATTGATGGAAACATTAAAAAAGAAAAAGATGGCAAATTCAAGTACAATGGATATACCCAACCTGCTTTTCCTGACCAGCCTGCATTACCTGAATGGTATTATAAGAAAATTGTGGAACAAACCGGAGACAAATTAAAATACAAAGGTACTGCTGGCCACTAATTCATAGTACGATTTTTAGTTAAAAAAGCTGTCCCAGTAAAACGAGACAGCTTTTTTAGTTTTATATCTTTAAAATTTTATTAATTTTACCTTTTATTCTGCAACTCTTATTTTTTAACTATTTCAGGGTTGTGATGATATGCATATAATTTATAAAATTCATTGGAAAAGGAATTATTACAAATCAAAAACCTTAGGGTTGAGTTTAAAACTGATAATGGCATTCAAAAAGCTGTAGATGATATCAGCTTTTCGCTTAAGAAAGGTGAAATACTAGGAATAGTAGGTGAATCTGGTTCCGGAAAATCGGTTACATCTCTTGCAATCATGCAATTGATCAGCTGCCCGCCAGGTAAGATCGCTTCCGGTGAGATTATTTATAACATAAATGAGGATGCTCAGCTTGATTTATTGAAACAGAACGAAAAGCAAATGCGTGAATGGAGGGGCAATGAAATAGCCATGATCTTTCAGGAACCCATGACATCCCTCAACCCGGTAATGAAGTGTGGCAAACAAGTTATGGAAGCTATTTTGTTGCATCAAAATATAAATAAAAAAGAAGCAAAAGCCAAAACTATTCATCTTTTTAACGAAGTTCTGCTTCCAAAACCAGAAGAGATTTTTAATCGTTATCCTTATGAATTATCGGGTGGTCAAAAGCAAAGGGTTATGATAGCAATGGCAATATCCTGTAATCCGTCCTTGCTGATTGCTGATGAACCTACCACTGCACTGGATGTTACTGTTCAGAAAACTATACTTGAGCTACTTAAAAGCTTGCAGCAAAAATATGGAATGTCTATTATTTTTATCACTCATGATTTGGGAGTAGTTGCAGAAATTGCTGATAATGTTGCTGTAATGTACAAAGGTAAAATTGTTGAACAAGGGGATGCAAATGCAATTTTCAAACATCCACAACATCCTTATACCCAAGGTTTGTTGGCTTGTCGTCCAAAGTTGGATGTGAGACTTGCATTCTTACCAACAGTAAACGATTTCATGAATCCAACCCATTTCAAATCAATAGAGATTACTTCAACCGAAAGAGCAAACAATCAAAACATCATCTACTCTCAAAACCCAATTTTGCAGGTAAAAAATATCACTGTTGATTTTCCAACCAAAAAATCCTGGATGGGAAAAGTTACAGAAAATTTCAGGGCTGTTAACAATATAAGCTTTGAAGTATATGAAGGCGAAACCCTGGGATTGGTTGGTGAGTCTGGATGCGGAAAAACAACACTCGGCAGAAGTATTTTGCGATTGATAGAAGCATCCAGTGGACAAATTATATATAAGGGAAAAGTACTTTCATTACTTAAAACTGTTGAAATGCGGGCTTTTCGGCAAAAATTACAGATTATTTTTCAGGATCCCTATTCTTCCTTAAATCCTCGTATCAGCATAGGGAGTGCCATCTTAGAACCCATGAAAGTTCACAATATTCTGGATTCAGACAAAGCACGCAAAAACCGTGTAATTGAGTTGCTTGAAAGGGTTAATATGAGTGAAAATCAATTTAATCGATATCCTCATGAGTTCTCAGGCGGCCAGCGGCAAAGAATTTGTATTGCCCGTGCATTGGCATTGAATCCCGAATTAATTATCTGCGATGAATCTGTTTCTGCACTGGATGTATCGGTTCAAGCTCAGGTATTGAATTTATTGAATGAATTGAAACTCGATTTCAAATTTACCTATGTTTTTATTTCTCACGATCTTTCAGTGGTGAAATTCATGTCAGATCGTATGATTGTCATGAAGAATGGTGAAATTGTAGAAATGGGAGAAGCAGATTCCATATATCGTCATCCTTCTTCAGCTTATACCAGAAAGCTGATTGAAGCCATTCCCGGATGCTAATATAAAAACCTATCTCTTTCAAATTTATTTAAGAGCATAACTTTATCTAAACATTTCCTTTAAAATATTAATGTTATTTTGTTTTATCTATACCGAAAATCTTGTATTTTTGCAACTTATAAAGAAATGAATTGTTTCTTTATTCATTTAATATCTGTATATGTTTATAAAAAAGCACTTATTTGCTTTATGCCTTCTGCTATTATTATCCGGTCTGCATTCGTATGCTCAGGTATCAATTGCCAGTGGTATAGGCATGACTCCTCAGCAACTGATTCAGAGTTTTTTAATGGGAAACGGAGTCATAATAAGTAATGTTAAATTCAACGATTCACCCAATATTATTACTACTTCCAATCAGATCGGCTCATTCTCAACAGGCAACCCTACAAATTTAGGATTTGCTACCGGCTTAACTATTTCTACTGGTGGGGTTCAGGTTGCAACCAATGGAAATTTAACCCTTAATATTACAGGAAATCAGATAATTACAGATCCTCAGCTTCAGGCATTGAAACCTGGTAAGCAGCTTCATGACATTGCCCGTTTGGAATTTGATTTTATTCCAAGTTCAGATACCGTTAAATTCAGGTATGTATTTGCTTCCAATGAGTATCTTTCTGCAGTTTGCACTGTGTATGATGATGTTTTTGGTTTTTTTATTTCAGGAGCCAATCCTGCAGGTGGAAATTATGTAAACCAAAATATAGCTTTAGTACCCGGAACGAATCTTCCCGTAAGTATTAACACTATTAATGGTGGTGTTTCAATGGGATCCTCTACACCATGTTATCTGAACTATACTCAATATTATCATACACTCAACCAGAACTTAACATACCTGGGTGCAACCACTCCTTTAACAGCATGGGCAAAAGTAGTACCTTGTACATCTTATCATATAAAACTTGCAATATGCGATATTTCCAATGCCATTTACGATTCGGGTGTTTTTTTAGAAGCCAATAGTTTTACGAGTCCACAGTTAATGGTGAGCAAAACTTTTACCTTTCCTGCAGCAAATGATACTGCCATTATCAGAGGTTGTAACAATGCTGTTATCAAATTAAAATTACCTCATCGGTTTACTTACAATTATCCGGTTCCTATTATTAAACTGGGAACTGCAGTCAATGGAGTGGATTACCCTCTTATTCCTGATACAGTTTATATACCAGCAAATACAGATTCTGTCTTACTAACTATTGCACCTTTTAACAATGCAGGTTTTACAATCCCCAAAATACTCAAATTGCTAATCAAAACATCTGCCTGCAATTATGATACATTGATATTTAATATTTTACCAAATCTCCCTTTAACAGCAAATGCAAAAGGAGATACTGCTATATGTGGATTGAGTAATATAAATATTTCTGTGAGTGGAAGCGGAGGTATTCTGCCTTACGTATTTACCTGGAACAATAGCGATACCAATACTCATCGTGTTGTTAGTCCAACAGCTACAACTTTATATCAGGTTACACTAAAAGATAAATGCAATCAGATTGCCAAAGATTCAGTATTAATTTCTGTTTTTAATAATTTTACACTCTCAGTTTCAGCCAATCCTGCTACTATTTGTTTTGGTGATTTGGTACAATTAAATGTTTCTGGTGCTCAAAAATACAAATGGAATTCTCATATTTATGATCCATCATTGCTATCACAAGATACATTACACAATCCGATTGTTAAGCCTTTAGGTACAACTTTATACAGAGTAACAGGCTACGACAGCCATGGCTGTAAAGCAAAAGATTCTGTACAAGTAATCGTTCATCCATTGTTAAATGCATCCATTATTGCCAATCCTAACCCGGTATCAATATTTGATCCCATTGTACACTTCATAGATGCTTCATCAGGAAGTACTTCCTGGTTATGGAATACAGGTGATGGATTTACTACCAATGTTCGTGATTTTTTTCATACGTATAGTAATTTAAAATCAGAAAATTATCAGGTAACTTTAACGGTGAGTAATAGCTACGGCTGTGTTGATTCTGCAAAAATTGAAGTAGTGGTTTATCCTGATATGAAAATATATATTCCCAATGCTTTTACACCGGATATACCAGGCTTAAATAATGTATTTAAAGCTTATGGAGAAGGTTTGGTAAAATTTGAAATGTTGATTTACAACAGATGGGGTCAACTCATTTTCTCTTCAAAAAATTTAGATATCGGATGGGATGGTAAATATTTAAATGAAAAAGTTAGTGCTGGTGTTTATATTTATTCTATTTATTATCAGGATTTTTTGGGAAAGGAATTTAACAAAACAGCTTCTTTCACTTTAATCAGATAAAACGTATTATAAATCTGATTCTTTTTTAAACCTTTATTTAATCTTAAAAGCATTATAAATTCCATCTATCCAAAATTTAACTGATAGAAACAGGATACTCCCTTCTTTGTTATAGATATTTCATAAAAAATTCTACTAAAATAAAACAAGCAGCCACAACTGATACTATTCTCAGCAGTGTAATCAACCATGGTTTCAGTTTTAAAGTAAAAGGTCGTATTAAAATCAGAAGGATAGCAGAACAACAAATTCCCAATAGTATACCTGCTAAAGCATCTCCTAAAAAATGAACGCCCAGGTAAACGCGTGTATAGGCAATGAGAGTGCAAAGAAAAGCATACAAAATGACTTCGGATTTATAATTTTTGCGAAAATAAGCCAAAAGTGTAAAAACTGCTGCTACCGTGGTACTGTGACCACTGGGGAAGGATCGGTGGTACAGCAGATAATGAGCTACTGTATGTATTTGTTCTTTAAATAGAAAAGGAGGTCTTACCCAGTTGCTGAAAACAAAGTTTTTGAATAATTGAGCAATAATACCGGACAGAATAATTGCCATCAGTAGCATGGTAAGCTGATAGGGCTGTTTTTTAATTAATAAAAAAATCAGAAGAAATGCCAAAAAACCAGCATCACCAAGCATTGTTAAAATAAGCATGGGATAATCGAGCCAGGCTGAATGATAGCTGTTGAGGATCAGGAAACTTTGTGTATAACCTTTTGTTAGTAAAAATACAAGTCCGGCCAGCCATGGGATAGCTATCATGATAAAGTATAACCTGATAAAATTGTCTTGACTGTATTGAGTTAATATTTTTTTCATACCGGGAGTTGATGGGATATAAGTTTAATAATCTGCTTTTTTCATTGACCATAATTTTTCAATCATCACTCATTATGATAGGCTTCATTTTTAAGTATACTGAAGGCACGATACAGCTGTTCGGTAAATATAAGCCTGATCATTTGGTGAGAAAAAGTCATTTCTGATAACGAAATTTTAAAATCTGCTTTCTCATATACTTTATCACTAAATCCATAAGCTCCACCTATAACAAACATTAAATTTCTGATACTACTATTCATTTGCTTCTGAATAAAGTTTGCAAAATCTTTGGAACGGAATGCTTTACCTTTTTCATCCAGTAATATAATAAAATCGGCTTTTACTGCATGCTTTAATATTTCTTCACCTTCTTTATCCTTAAAATCTTCTGCGTTAAAATTCCTTGTATTCTTAAGTGAATGAATCACTATCGTCTGATAATTAATATAGTGCTTCAATCTTTTCTCAAATAATGAAATACCCTCTTTTAAATAATCTTCTTCGGTTTTACCTACCATTAGTAATAAAACGTTCATAGTTACGTTTTTAGTGAAATTTGATAAAATAAACAGTTTACAATCCAAAAATAATGTAAATTTGCATTACTTAATTAAAAAAAACCAAAATAATTGAATTTGGCTGTTTTTTTGTAGTTACAAAATAAAATAAACTAGCCTTTGTCAAATTCTCTTGTCTAAGAATAGACTGGAGAAAATGAAATAATATATCTTGGGTATTTTATTGGCAAGAATGCATAGATTTAATCAATAAGTAATATAAAATTAACTATATCAGTAATCTTAAAAAATATAATCAGATGAAACGAGCCATGTGAAAATATTCACACACACGAGGATGTTTATTTGGCGAGTTCCATAGGCGAAATTCGAATAGTATTAAAAAAATTAACTAATCAAACAATAACTGTATCAGTTATTTAATTAAATATAAACATATGAAAAAAATTGCAATTATTATATCGTTTGTAATTGTATCAGGTTTTACTTTTATCAGCTTATTTCCTGAAAATTCTTTGGATGATATCACAAAAAATATTGCGAATGCAATTCGAAAAGGCAATGCCACTGAATTAGCGGTTTATTTTAATTCAAGTATTGATTTAACAGTTCCCGGTAAAGAAGGTAGCTTTAGCAAAGCTCAGGCCGAACAGATTGTAAAAGACTTTTTTACTAAAAATACACCCAAATCATTCGAAATCAAGCATCAGGGAACTTCTGCAGACGGCAGTAATTACGCAATTGGGAGTCTTGTTACCAATAAAGGGAACTTCAGAACTTATTTTCTGACAAAATCTATTTCAAATAAAAACTATATCCAACAACTTCAGTTTGACAATGATAAATAAGGTAATATTATTTTAAAAAAATTATATTTATCAATGTTTAAAACAATATGCCAATAACCAATTGATAAAACAAAAAAATGACCCTTGATGAAATTATAGAACAAGCACTTATAGAAGATCTTGGTGACGGTGATCATACTTCTCTTTCTTGTGTTCCTTCCGGAAGTTATGGAAAAGCCAGACTATTGGTGAAGGAAAATGGTATCATTGCCGGTATTGAAATCGCACGCAAAGTATTTGAAAAAGTAGATGTTACTGTCAAATTTAATCAATTGCTAAATGATGGAGATGAGGTTAAACCAGGTGATATTGTTTTTACGGTGGAAGGCAATCCTGTTTCTTTACTTTCTTCAGAGCGACTTGCTTTAAATTTTTTACAACGCATGAGTGGCATTGCTACCAAAACAAACAAAATGGTGAAAATGCTGGATGGATTAAACACCAGATTGCTCGATACCCGTAAAACTACTCCAAATCTTCGTTTACTTGAAAAATTAGCTGTTAAAATTGGTGGAGGCGAAAACCATAGGTTTGGTCTGTATGATATGATAATGATAAAAGACAATCATGTTGACTTTTCAGGAGGCATCTTTCAGGCTATTTCTAGTGTTAAAGCATATTTAAAAGCAAAAAACAAAGATTTAAAAATTGAAATTGAGGTTCGGGATTTTGAAGAATTAAATCAGGTTTTAGCTGTTGGAGGCATTCATCGTATTATGCTTGATAATTTTTCAGTTCCAGATCTTAAAAAAGCAGTTGAAATTATTGATAGAAAATATGAAACCGAAGCTTCGGGTGGAATTACCGAATTGACATTGCGTCAATATGCCGAAACGGGGGTGGATTATATTTCTGTAGGTTCACTAACTCACCATATTAAAAGTCTTGACTTAAGTTTAAAAGCATATTAAATGTTAATTAAGTAATAGTTTGATTTTTAAATAGTAATAAAAGCGAATAATTAAATAGGATGGCTTTGATTAGAATTGAGAGCTTCATATAGAGAAAGAAAGCCTGAGTTTTTAAACTAATCAAAATAAAAAAGTGTAATCTCTCAAAAAGAAAATATTAAATGATTCGATTTTCCAGATACAATATTGAAGATATTTATCAAAAATTTGTTCAATGGAAACCAATAGCTTTTATCATTGGATTTTCAAAACAATTGGTATTGCCTGGCTTTGACGGAATTCCATTTTATGATGTTTCATTGTTCTTTTTCAAAGGTATGCAGAAAGGTTCTATTACACAAAGAGCTTCATCATTGGCATTTAATTTCTTTCTGGCTTTATTTCCTGCTATTCTTTTCATTTTTACATTAATACCCTATTTGCCCATCAACCATTTTCAATCTACTCTGTTTGAAATATTACAGGCTTTTTTACCTGTTAATGCATTTGAAACCGTTAAATCGACCATAAGTGATATCATTAACAACAAAAGAAGTGGATTATTATCAGTAGGTTTTGTGATGACTTTATATTTCGCAACCAATGGTGTTAATGCAATTATTGATGCTTTTAATCAAACCTATCATACTGTTGAAACCCGTTCATGGTTAAAACAACGATTCATTTCCATTTTTTTAGTACTCATTTTAGCTGTATTGCTGATTATTTCTATATTACTGATCACTATTGGCTCTTTTCTGATTAATTATCTGGTTGATCTTGGAATATTGAAAGGTCAACTGACCATTTACCTTTTATTAGCCAGTCGTTGGATCATTTTATTATCTATGTTGTTTTTCGGAGTATCCTTTTTATACTATTTTGCACCAGCCAAAAAGAAAACATTTCGATTTATTTCTGCCGGATCTACATTGGCTACTTTCCTGACATTAACTGCAACCTTAGGATTCAACTATTATGTAGCAAATTTTTCAGAATACAATGCTTTATACGGTTCTATCGGAACATTGATTATCGTATTGATGTGGATTTATTTTAATTCTATCATTCTATTAATTGGGTTTGAATTAAATGCCAGTATTTCTCATGCAAAAAGACACGGAAAAAAATTAATTATAAAATAAATTATGTCTCATAAAATAAAAATACTTACAATTATTGGTGCCAGACCTCAAATTATTAAAGCATCGGCAATTAGCAGAGCCATTCGGAATAATTATAAAGATACAATTCAGGAAATTATCGTTCATACCGGTCAGCATTATGATGCCAATATGTCCGCTGTTTTTTTTGGAGAATTAGAGATTCCTCAACCCGATTATAATTTAAATGTAGGATCAGGAAAACATGGTTTACAAACTGCTGAAATGATCAAAGGAATTGAAGAAATTATCATCAATGAAAAACCCGATTGTATGGTATTATATGGAGATACCAATTCGACATTAGCCGGAGCCATTGCAGCCTCAAAATTGCATTGTAAAATTGTCCATATTGAAGCTGGTTTGCGCTCCTACAATAAAGCCATGCCTGAAGAAATCAACCGTATCCTGTGCGATCATTGTGCCACTATGTTATTTTCTCCTACACTGACAGGATATCAAAATTTAGTGAAAGAAGGATTTGCAATAGATCAGTTGCCTCCTTTTACTCCCGATTATCCAAAAATATACTATTGCGGTGATATCATGTTCGACAATACACTCTACTTCTCGAAAATAGCAAATGAAAAGAGTGAAATCCTTAAAAAAAACAAATTAATAGATAACAAATATGCATTGGCAACCATTCATCGTGACAATAATACTGATGACAGCCAACGATTGACTTCCATTTTTAAAGCAATACTGAATATCTCAATAAGTAAAAACATTGATTTTGTTATTCCTTTACATCCACGAACTGCTAAAATATTAAAAGATAATCTCTTGAATAATATTTATCAACAATTAATGGAAAACAAACATATTAAAATTATTGAACCAGTTTCATTTCTGGATATGATAGCGTTAGAACAAAATGCAGTATTGGTAGTTACCGATTCAGGCGGTGTACAAAAAGAGGCCTACTTTTTGCAAAAACCCTGTATCATACTACGACCGCAAACAGAATGGATAGAACTTACAGAACATGGCAGTTCTATTATAACTGATGCTGACGAAGCCAGAATTATTGATGCAGCCAATCTGCTTTTGTCAAAGAGCTTCAGTAACTTCCCCCCAATTTTTGGGAATGGAAAAGCAGCTGAGTTTATTTGCAGTGAAATTGCAGCAAATATTAAATAATTGCTTTAATTTCTGCTCTTTCTTATTAAAGTCAAGTTCTTTTTTATTATTAAGAATGGTTTTAAAGAGCTTTGTATTTTCTTTATAATTATGTTTTTATAGAAGTTTAGCTTTTAAAGTGCTAAAAAAATAAAATAAAAACAAGCCCTGTTTCAGATATTTTCTATAATTTCGTAGCATTAAAAAATAGTATCATTTTTATAAGTATTCAACTTAATTCATTTTAGAAATGGCAAAAGTTAAAGGAGACATTGTCGTTGACATTGAGAAGTGTAAAGGCTGTGAAGTATGTATTACAGCATGCCCTAACGATGTGATTGCAATGACAAAAAGTGTAAATGGAAAAGGCTATCACTATGCCGAATCCGTTAATGAAGAATGTATTGGTTGTGCTAATTGTGCAATTGTATGTCCTGATGGTGTTATCACCGTTTATAAAGTAAAGTTATAAAAACGTTTTTAACAGTTTTAAATACAAAGGAATGAAAGAACTGAAATTAATGAAAGGCAACGAAGCAGTGGCAGAAGCTGCTATACGTGCCGGTTGTGATGGCTATTTCGGCTATCCTATTACTCCTCAATCGGAAATAATGGAATATTTGATGTACCAGGAGCCTTATAAAACAACAGGTATGATTGTTTTACAGGCAGAAAGTGAAGTAGCTGCAATCAATATGGTTTATGGAGGTGCTAGTTGTGGCAAAAGAGTGATGACCTCATCTTCAAGCCCTGGAATAAGTTTAAAACAAGAAGGGATATCTTATATAGCAGGAGCAGAACTTCCTTGTTTAATTGTAAATGTAGTTCGTGGCGGCCCTGGTTTGGGTACTATCCAACCGGCTCAATCTGATTATTTTCAATCTACCAAAGGAGGCGGACACGGTGATTACAGATTACTTGTACTTGCGCCATCATCCGTTCAGGAAATGGCTGATTTTGCTGGCTTAGGCTTTGAACTTGCATTTAAATACCGCAATCCTGTGATGATATTATCAGATGGCGTTATTGGCCAAATGATGGAAAAAGTTGAATTAGCTGAACAACAACCACGTTTTACAGAAGCTGAAATTCGGGAAAATACACCCTGGGCTACCATGGGAAAACCAAATGATAAAGAAAGAAATATCATAACTTCCTTAGACCTTGATTCTCATAAACAAGAAAGACACGTTGCACATTTACGCGATAAATATCTTGAAATGGAAGAAAATGAAGTCAGGTACGAAGAAATCAATTGTGAAGATGCTGAATATTTAATCGTTGCATATGGTTCAAGTGCCCGTATCAGTCAAAAAGCTGTTGAATTGGCCAGAGCGAAAGGCATTAAAGTAGGACTTTTCCGCCCGATCACTCTTTTTCCATTTCCTAAAAAACCTTTATTAGCCTATACCAATAGAATCAAAGGAATTTTAACCGTAGAAATGAGTTTAGGTCAAATGATTGAAGATGTTAAACTGGCAGTTTAATGTAAAGTAAAAGTTGAGCATTTTGGTCGTTTTGGTGGTATCATCCCAACACCTGACGAAGTAGTAGTTGCTTTAGAACAAAAAATAATAGGAGGTTAATACAATGTCAGATATTACAAAAGAACAAATCAGACAACCCGAAAATTTAGTATATACAAAAACTAAATTATTAACTGACAAAGCATTGAGCTATTGTCCTGGTTGTGGTCATGGTACAGCACATAGAATTGTGATGGAAGTGATTGAAGAATTAGGTGCTCAGGATAATACCATTGGTATTGCTCCTGTAGGCTGCTCAGTATTGGCTTACGAATTTATGAATATTGATATGCAGCAAGCTGCTCATGGAAGAGCACCTGCTGTGGCTACTGCAGTTAAAAGATTACTACCCGACAGATACGTATTTACTTATCAGGGAGATGGTGATTTAGCTGCCATTGGTACTGCTGAAACAATTCATGCTTGTAACCGGGGTGAAAATATTACCATCATATTCATCAACAATGGTATTTATGGAATGACCGGAGGTCAGATGGCTCCAACTACATTGCCCAATATGAAAGCATCTACCTGCCCTTATGGTCGTGATGTTGAAACCATGGGAAATCCATTAAAAATGACAGAGTTGATAGCTCAATTACCCGGCGTTCATTATGTTACCCGTCAGGCAGTTCATACACCCGCTGGTGTTCGCAAAACTAAAAAAGCAATCCGCAAAGCTTTTGATTTGCAAAAACAGGAAAAAGGTTTAACTTTTGTTGAAATCGTTTCTAATTGCAATTCAGGATGGAAAATGACACCGGTTCAATCAAATAAATGGATGGAAGAGAACATGTTTCCATTTTATCCTTTAGGCGATATTAAAGTAGATGGACAATTGATTAAATAATTTTTAAATTATAAAAATTGAAGTTATGACAGAAGAAATAATTATAGCCGGTTTTGGAGGTCAAGGTGTTTTATCAATGGGTAAAATTCTTGCCTATTCCGGTATAATGCAAAATCAGGAAGTTAGCTGGATGCCTTCTTATGGCCCGGAAATGCGTGGCGGAACTGCAAATGTAACGGTTGTTTTGAGTGATGAACGCATTAGTTCACCGATTATCAATAGTTACGATACTGCTATCATTTTGAATCAGCAATCTATGGATAAATTTGTATCAACCGTTAAGCCAGGTGGATTGTTGATTTATGATCCTAATGGAATTATTCACCATCCTGAACGTAAAGATATAAATATCTATACAATAGAAGCATCAGAAGCTGCCGGAAAACTTGGAATGATGAAAATTTTCAATATGATTGTGCTGGGCGGTTTTCTCAAATTAAAACCATTAATTCAACCTGAGTTTATTCACAAAGGTTTGGAAAAATCATTGCCGGTTCGCCATCATAAGATGATTCCTGAAAATGAAAAAGCAATTGATATTGGGAAAGATTTAATAAAAGCTGTTCAATTGGTTTAATATAATATTTTTTATAGTACACCCTTTATTGACGTTGGTCAGTAAAGGGTGTTTTTTCTTTACCTCTTAATTAATAAATTAATTACCTTTGCACAAAAAACAGATACTTTTTTAAATTCATAAAATAAGTAAAAGCTTCAATTGCTTTACTACATTTAACTTTATTTGTTTTACAATCAAATTGTTGGGAGAACTTAAATCTCATAAGTATTAAAATTTCGCGAAATTTATGGAATACAATTCAACACGCAATAAACTTATTATTGCAGAATATGGACGCAACGTCCAAAAAATGATAGAACATACAATAACAGTTGAAGACCGGGAAAAACGCAACCAATTGGCTAAAGGAATAATCAGGGTAATGGGTCAGATTAACCCACATTTACGTGATGTCGCTGATTTTACTCATAAATTATGGGATCATATGTTTATTATTTCTGATTTTAAACTGGATGTTGATTCACCTTATCCAATCCCTAACAGTGAAATATTAAACATCAAACCTGAACAGGTTCCCTATACTGATAAAAAATTTGCTTTTCGTCATTATGGCAGAAACATAGAATTAATGATTGAAAAGGCTACAACTATGGAAGAAGGTCCTGTAAAAGAGCGGATTGTTCAGCTTATTGCCAACCATCTTAAAAAATCATATCTTACCTGGAATCGCGATAGTGTAGATGATGAAGTAATAGTAGAACACCTTAAGGTGATGTCTAAAGGGCAACTAAAATTAAGCGAAAGTTTTAAATTTAACAGTTCTTTTGAAATCCTTGCCAAAACTAAATCAGCAACAACAAAATTAAAGCCAGGTAATAATAATACTATAAAAAGGAATAACCCTATAAAAAAAACCAACAATTTTACTCAGGGTAAAAGAAAAGAAAATTAATACTTTAATTCTTTAACAAAATGAGTTCATTTGAAATTATTGGCGGCAAAAGGCTGCAAGGCGAAATAATTCCACAAGGTGCCAAAAACGAAGCACTGCAAGTAATTTGTGCTGTTTTGCTTACTTCCGAAAAGGTTTTAATCAGTAATATTCCTAACATCAGGGATGTAAATAAACTTATTGAATTATTGGCTGAAATGGGAGTTAAAATTGAAAAAACAGCCAAAGAACAATTTACATTTCAAGCAGATCATATTAATTTAGAATATTTAAAAACCGAAGAATTCAAAATAAAAGCTGCATCATTAAGAGGATCTGTAATGATAGTAGGTCCACTATTGGCACGATTTGGTAAAGCTTACATTCCGCAACCCGGAGGTGATAAAATTGGTCGCCGAAGATTAGATACACATTTTATCGGGTTCGAAAAATTAGGTGCTAAATTCACTTATAACAATACTGATAAATCTTTTCAGATTGATGCCTCTCATCTTGAAGGATGTTATATGCTGCTTGATGAAGCCTCTGTAACCGGTACTGCAAACATAGTGATGGCTGCAGTTATGGCCAAAGGAAAAACCACTATTTTTAATGCTGCATGTGAACCTTATTTATTACAACTCTGTAATATGCTCAATCGTATGGGTGCCAAAATTGAAGGAGTTGGATCTAACCTGTTAATAATTGAAGGTGTAAAAGAAATGCATGCTTGTGAGCATACTTTACTTCCTGATATGATTGAAATAGGCAGTTTTATTGGATTAGCCGCAATGACGCACTCTCAGATTACTATCAAAAATGTAAATTATCAGCATCTTGGTGTTATTCCTGAAGTATTTAGAAGATTAGGCATTAACATTCATTGTGATAAGGATGATATTATTGTTCAACAACAAGATCATTACGAAATTGAACATTTTATGGATGGGTCTATTATGACTGTTTCTGATGCCCCCTGGCCGGGGTTTACACCAGACCTTATCAGTATTGCTTTGGTTGTCGCGACTCAGGCAAAAGGAAGTGTACTGATTCATCAAAAAATGTTTGAAAGTCGTTTATTTTTTGTTGATAAACTTATTGATATGGGTGCTCAGATTATACTTTGTGATCCTCACCGTGCAACAGTTATTGGCCTTGATCACCAGTATCCTTTACGTGGTATCGAAATGATATCGCCCGATATCAGAGCCGGAGTTGCCTTGTTGATTGCTGCCCTGTCTGCCCAGGGTAAAAGTACTATTCACAATATCGAACAGATTGATCGGGGTTATCAACAAATAGATCAAAGACTGTGCCTTTTAGGAGCTGATATTAAAAGGATTTAAAGATTTTATAGCAGAAAAATTTATGAAATTATTAACTTAATTGCTTTTTGTCATCTTTGTAACTTTTTTAACTTTGTACTATTAAACTTATACAGTTATGAGTAAAAAAGTTGTTCTGATTGTCATGGTCTTTTTTTTGTTTTTTTCTTTGCAAGCTCAAAGGTTAAATAAGAAAAGAATAGATGATAAAACTCAAAAAGAAATTTTAGTTGGAAAGTGTAATCTTAAAGGATTGAAAACAGGTGAATTTGGAGATGTTTTTAAGATTGAATATACAAATTACCATACTGATAGTAATGTTATAGTTGATCTTCAAAAGAAGATGAAGAAAATAAAGATTGAAATTGTGTTGGGAACATGGTGTGGAGATAGTAAAGAACAAGTTCCCCGTTTTATTAAAATCTTAGATGAATTGCGTTACAAAACAAGAAAGTTAGAGATAGTTAGTATAACCCGCTTATTTGAAGCCGATGGCTTTAATAAAATGGAAAGCAATGTGATTAAAGTTCCAACTTTTATTATTTACCGCAAAAACATAGAGATAGGCAGGATTATTGAAACTCCAATGCAAACGCTTGAAAAGGATTTACTCAATATCTTGAATAAATAAATCCATTTTACACATTATTTTAAGTTTATTCCATTTTAACCAAATTGTTCAATCGTAAATGAGTAAATGGTATAAAAAGGTTTAATAAAAAAATGCTGTCAGAAGAATAAAATCCTGACAGCATTTTTAATACCAAATGAAATATGTAGTAGTCCAATTCACTATCGTTCTTGGAAATACTTGCCTAACGGCAGTCAGGCAACATCTTTCTGATTGGCATTATACCATTTACTATTGAACTAATTTATAAACATTCTGGAATAATTTGCTATTTTCTACAATTGTGGTCCGGCAGCAACCAATCGTTTGCCTTCTTCATTGTCAGTAAAGCTTTCAAAATTCCTGATAAACTTTTCAGCAAGTATACGGGCTGAATCATCCCATTCTTTAGGATTCGTCCATAAATTTCGTGGATTGAGCAATGTAGGATTTACATTATTTACTGTTTTAGGAATTGCCAGCCCAAATATGGGTAAGTTTTCATATTCAGCATTATCTAAAGAACCATCCAGAATAGCATCTATAATAGCCCGGGTTGATGGAATATCTATACGTTTTCCTACACCGTAAGGACCACCTATCCAACCAGTATTTACCAGATAAGCGGTTGAACCGTGTGCTTGAATTTTACGGATTAATTCACGGGCATAAGTTGTTGGATGCAACAATAAAAATGCTGCTCCAAAACAGGAAGAAAAAGTGGGAGTAGGTTCTTTGATACCTCTTTCGGTACCAGCTACTTTTGCAGTGTAACCGCTCAGAAACTGATACATTGTCTGGTCTTCAGTAAGTTTAGCAACCGGAGGTAAAACGCCAAAAGCATCCGCTGTCAGAAAAATTATTTTTTTTGGATGTCCTCCTTTCGAAACTGGTTTTACAATATTATTAATATGGTAAATAGGATAGGAGACACGTGTATTTTCAGTCTTTGAACCATCATTAAATAAAATCTCACCTGTTTCTTCATTATAGGCTACGTTTTCTAACAATGCATTCCGTTTGATAGAATTATAAATATCCGGTTCATTTTCTTTGCTGAGATTTATACATTTTGCATAGCAACCACCTTCAAAATTAAAAATACCATTGTCATCCCAGCCATGTTCATCATCACCAATCAACATGCGTTTTGGATCAGCAGAAAGCGTCGTTTTCCCTGTACCTGACAAACCGAAAAATACAGCTGTATCTCCGTCTTTTCCCATGTTTGCCGAACAATGCATAGATGCAATACCTTTCAATGGTAAGAAATAATTCATAATTGAGAAAAAACCTTTTTTAATCTCTCCTCCATACCAGGTTCCACCCACCACAGCTCTGCGTTCTTTAATATTGAATACAGTATAAACATCACTGTGCAAATTATGTTCTTTCCATTTTTTATTGGTCGTTTTGCAAGCATTCAACATAACGAAGTCAGGTTCAAAATCTTGTAACTCAGCATCCGTTGGTCGTATAAACATGTTTTTAACAAAATGTGCCATCCAGGCTACTTCAGTAACAACTCTTATTCGTAAACGTGTTTCATCATTGGTGCCAGCAAAACCATCCATAACATAAATTTTTTTGCCATTGAGTTGTTTTGCTGAATTCTCGTACAAATCTTTCCAGATAGCTTCTGAAATAGCTTTGTTATCTGAAGATTTTCGGATAGGGTTCGCCCACCATATATTACTTTTAGATTCGCTTTCTTCAACAATATATTTATCTTTAGGTGATCGACCTGTGAAAATTCCGGTATCAACAGAAACAGCACCTGTATTGGTTTCAAAACCACGTTCATACCCTTCTAAGGCAGGATTGGTTTCATGCTTGTATAATTCTTCATAGGTGAGATTATAGTAAATTTCTTTTGCCTGATCAATACCATAAGTCGATAATGCAGCTTTAATTTTTTCCATTTTTTGTTGTTTTGATAGTTTCTTGATAGTATAAGTAATTTTAAAATAAAAACAAACATTTCAGTAAATTAATTTAAAAGGAATAGTGCTATTTTTAGACTATTATACTATAATGCTGCCTTTTTAAATTAAGTTTATCTTTGTTGTTTGTTTGACCTAAAAAATTTAGACAAAAATACATATTTTTTTTATTGCACAATTGTTAATGTTAAAAAAAAATATAAAAAAATAAGCTTAAAATGAATTGAATATTTATCTTTGTAACTCAAATTTTTAAAATATGGAAAAGTTAAAAATAAACCTCGAAAACCTTGATAATGTATTTCCCGAAAATTTTAGTCCTGAACAGATTGCAAAGGCTAAAACTTTATTTTTGAAAAAATTATCAATCGACGCACATAAATTTTATGGTGGCAAAATACAAACAGTTCCTAAAGCACCTGTACTTGGCTTTAATTGGTTCAATGTTTGGTATACACCTGGTGTATCTAAAGTTTCTACTGATATCAGGGATAACAATGTTAATTCCTATGATTTATCAAATCGTGGCAATTTGGTTGCTGTAGTCAGTGATTCAACACGGGTTTTGGGCGATGGTGACTGTACCCCTTCCGGTGGTTTAGGTGTTATGGAAGGAAAAGCTTTCCTGATGAAATACCTTGGAGGTGTGGATGGTGTTGCTTTATGTATCGACAGTAAAGATGAAACAGGTAAAAATAATCCTGATAAAATTATTGACTTTGTTAAAATGGTTCAGCATAGTTTTGGAGCCATTAATCTGGAAGATATTTCTCAACCCAATTGTTTTAAAGTTTTAGATGTATTACGTGAAGAATGTGATATTCCTGTATGGCATGATGATGCACAAGGGACTGCATGTGTTACACTTGCTGGTTTGTTGAATGCATTAAAACTTACGAATAGAAAAATTGAAAATACCAAAATTGTTTTATTGGGAGCCGGTGCTTCTAATACTACCATTGCTCGTCTGATTATAGCTGATGGTGCTAATCCGGCCAATCTTATAATGTTTGACTCGAAAGGCTCTTTAAATGCGGAAAGAAAAGATATTGAAGACGATAAAAGATTCTATCGTAAATGGGAATTATGTTTAAGCACGAATCCAAAGCATATTAAAACCATGGAAGAAGCCATGAAAGATGCTGATGTTTTGATTTCACTTTCAACACCCGGACCTGATACCGTAAAAAAAGAATGGATCAGTCTGATGGCTGAAAAATCCATCGTTTTTACCTGTGCCAATCCTGTACCTGAAATTTATCCTTATGCTGCCAAAGAAGCTGGTGCCTATATTGTAGCAACTGGAAGAGGAGATTTTCCTAATCAGGTGAATAATTCCATCGGCTTCCCCGGAATATTAAAAGGCGCTTTGATGGTGAGAGCAAAAAAAATTACAGATAATATGGCCATTGCTGCTGCTCATTCTTTAGCCGATTATGCCGAAAAACGGGGTATTGATATAGAGAATATTGTACCAACCATGAGTGAAGCAGAAGTTTTTCCTCAGGAGGCTGCTGATGTAGCTATGCAAGCCATTAAAGATGGAGTTGCAAGGGTCATTATTACTAGAGAAGAAGCTTTTAATAAGGCGAAAGCTGATATTGAATATTCCCGTACTATGGTTGACAAGCTTACGAATGAAGGTTTTATTAAAGAACCGCCTCAACAAATGCTCAACGATGCATTGGCATGGGCAATTGATAAAATGGAATGTAAAAAATAAAATAAAAATCTTAAAAAGAGCATGTTATTCCAAACTTGCTCTTTTTCTTTTAATGTTGGAGAATCCGCGCAAACTGGTCCACTAATTCCGCGGTAAACTGGTCCTCACATTTCGCGGCAAACTGGTCCACCTATTCCGCGGCAAAGTGGTCCACCTAAAACACAAATTTGTCAG
>CAIUKU010000442.1 GCA_903899825.1 uncultured Bacteroidales bacterium
CTGACAAATTTGTGTTTTAGGCGGTACAGTTTGCCGCGGAATAGGTGGACCAGTTTACTGCGGAATGTGAGGACCACTTTGCCGCGGAATTAGTGGTACACTTTGCGCGGATTCTCCAGTGAAGTACACACTACCCTGGAACGATAATATGCCACCCATTTCCATCATGAAATGGTTGTTGATGGAAATGATGCCACAGTGTTATAACCATTATCATATCGCTTCCACCAGCTTTAATATGGGCATCATTAGAACCAATAAGGTAAAATCATGGTTGGTTCCTGGTATAATGCTTTATGCAACCCTTAACATCAATTACTAGCTGTAGATGGTAATGATGCCGCAGTTGTATTGATACATGATCTGCATACACCTGCATTCCGGACATTATTATTATGGTGTGGCAGATGCTGATACGATTATGTGGGTTGGAAGGGCACGTGGTTGATGAAATCCTGTTGTGTGGGGGCGGCTATGAAGGAAAATACACTTCATTCCATTGGGCAGTAATGTCGAAGACCAGTTTCATTCGTTGCTTATTTGGTTTATCAGCTTGGTCTTCAGCAATTAGTACATCGTAATGTTTTCCATTTTTTGCAATTATTTCTTGTTTTATTATTTCGTACTTTTTACCATTTATTAATTCTAATAACTTAATTACCAGGTGTTCATAGGAAGCGAAACTTCTAGGTATATCATCAGCATTGAAAGATAATGTTTGTAACGATTTACTTTCATCTGGGAATAAATTAACATCAGAATTTTTCGAATTTTCGTTTGTAAAAACACTTTGTTTTTCATTCAGTCGATTAAAATAACATTGAATAGACTTATGAACTACATCACCATCTGCATCAGCTTGCCCACCACAAATTGGGCATTTAATATGATTTCTAATAAAATCATAATTATTGCCCAAGCATTCAGTTACATCAAATATAAGATTGAATTTAACACTATTTTCTGATATTAACAGTTCTTCAATATATAAAATATCATAGTATCTTCCTTCTAACAGTTTTAATTCTTTTTGTTTAACATTTAATTGTTTCCCTAAAGATATTGCTTTAAGGGTAACAACAAAATTTTCAAAATCAAGATAATTATCATTCTTTTCAAGTTTAATCAAAATGGGATTAGAATTTTCACTTCCATCAGGATTTAAAAAATCTAAAAATTCTTCGTTATTTGGATCATTTTTTATAAATTTATACATTTTTGTAGATTTAATAGTTTGTAGATTAGGGTATACGGATATGCAATCCGTTTAATATAATTATCATAATTTTCCAGTTTTTTAGCAATTATACTTCAAATCATTAAAATATATGTTTGAATAAACTAATAAATACAATGACTTCCAGATTCTGGAATTCCATTTTATTTTACAACACATTTTCCGATTTATGTTACTTATTTATTTACTTTTGTTTCACACTTAAATAAACACATCAAACAACTAACCCCCATGTCACTGTTCCAAAATTCAGTCAATTCAAAATTAATTTTTTGGTTTTTTCGTAATGAAAATAATGAGTTTGATGATTTATTTCCGAAAATTAAATCAAGTGAAATTAAAAGTTTACCAATTAAAATATTATCAAAAGAAAATCAAATTCTATTTATTGAAAAAGCAGACCAAATGCTTTCTTTAAATAAGGAACTTCAGGAACTTTCCCAAAAATTCCAACGCACCATTCAACGGAAGTATGAAATAGGCGAACTATCAAACAAACTTCAAGATTGGTATAAATTGTCTTATCCAGAATTCATAAAAGAACTGGCAAAAAAGAAAGTGAAACTATCTTTATCACAAGAAGCAGAATGGGAAGATTATTTTAATCAGGAAAGTAAAAAAGCATTGGAATTAAAAGCTACCATAGATGTCACTGATAAAGCCATTGATAAAATGGTATATGAACTTTATGGATTAACTGATGATGAAATTGCAATAGTAGAACAAAGTTAAAAAAAGTATAAATCAC
The DNA here is from genome assembly GCA_903899825.1 of uncultured Bacteroidales bacterium. Classification (GTDB taxonomy): domain Bacteria; phylum Bacteroidota; class Bacteroidia; order Bacteroidales; family JACABE01; genus JACABE01. The sequence goes on from CAIUKU010000442.1 coordinate 1,986, forward strand.
TTCCAATGTATCAACGAACTATATTAAAGTACCCTATAAATAGGAAATCTATCTAATGTTTTAAGCTAAATGGGAAAATATGCATTTAACTTTAATGGGAAAGTTTGAAGCGGAATAGGTGGTCTACTTTGTGCAGAATATCCAAAAGCGATCGATCCGCATCTTGCTGCAAAGCGGGGAGTGTATAGTTCCTTTCCTGTCAGACCGCTAAATTAGTTAATTACTTGTTGTTTATATCAGTTTGTTATTAAAACCCCGCTTGCAGCAAGGTGCTGTTGTACTAAATTCCGCAAAAGCGGAATAGTTATCTGCAAATATACGTATAAGATACTGAAAGGGAGTCCCACCTCCCTAAATTATTTCTAATTTAAATTCAGTATCATGAAAAAAAGTGAACCGACTCA
>CAIUKU010000443.1 GCA_903899825.1 uncultured Bacteroidales bacterium
AGTAGCATTGATTTCTGTTTTTGCTGCTATTTTACTAACAGGTGGAAAATTGATAGTTGGTTTATTAACAGGAAGTATAGGTATATTATCTGAAGCTTTACATTCAGGCTTGGATTTTATTGCAGCAGTTATTACCTATTTTGCAGTTAAAATTTCAGATAAACCTGCTGATAAAGAGCATCAATACGGACATGGAAAATACGAAAACTTATCCGCATTTATTGAAACTGTATTGTTATTTATTACTTGTTTCTGGATTATATATGAAGCAAGTCATCGTATAATAACCGGAAAGACAGTTATTGAAGTTTCCTATTGGAGTTATATCGTTGTTATTGTTTCAATTATAATAGATTACAGTCGATCTAAGGCATTGAGCAGGGTAGCAAAAAAATACAATAGTCAGGCTTTGGAGGCCGATGCTTTACATTTTTCTACTGATATCTGGAGTTCTTTTGTAGTTTTAATAGGCTTAGTTTGTGCTCAATTTGGTTTTTTCTTAGCCGATTCTATTGCTGCTCTTATTGTTGCTGCAATTGTGATTTTTATTGCTTACCGTTTGGGAAAACGTTCTATCGATGTGCTGTTAGACCGTACTTCACCTGAAACTATTGATAAAATTAATAATGTTATAAAGGGAATACCTGAAGTATTATCATTTCATGATCTTAAAATCAGAACCTCAGGTGCATTTACTTTTGTAGAACTCAATATTCATGTTGAACCAACCTTAACAATTGAAGAAGCACATGAAATTTCACATAAAGTAGAAGAAACAATTTGTGCTTCTATTGATAAGTGTGAGGTACATGTGCACGAAGAACCTGAAAACAATCATAAAGGATTTTAATGATAATATTTCAGTATTTTATTCATTTAATTACAAACATTTTATGATTCATTCTGAAATAAATCTTTGATTTCTAAAAGGTTTTTTATTTTACCATTGTATCTTAAATCATTGGCTGAATTAGTGAAATAATGATGTTCTTCCAGAAATTTAATCTGTAAATCATACCATTCTTTTAATGTTGAGTGCAAATACCCTAATTCTTCCCATTCGTAACGTAATTTATGGGCAATCATAAAAAAATCATCTCTGCCAAGATAGTCCAAATCAGCATCACAGAGTATTTTTTCAAGTTTATTCTCAGCACCTTGTGGTAAACGGGTACATTCTATTAAACGACAGATTATAAGAATATCTTCACTAGAATAACCAAATTCAGGGAGCGTTTCAGCGGCAATTTGTATAGATTCTTTTTCATGATCCTTGTATTTTTTAATTAAACCGATATCATGATAGATTGCAGCTGTTTTTAATAGTAACAAATCATGCCCTCTGATTTTTTCCATTTTAGCAAGTCTTACGGTAGCATTAAATACATCAATAGTGTGATCCGGTGAATGATAGTACAATTTTCGACTTAATTCTTTGCGTAATCTATTAATTGCAAATTTTTTGACTGCAGTGAAATTTATCATACTCAATAAAAAGTTTAATATTATGATGATGTTGAATTTATAAAAGTATTTTTTTTGATAAATGAACTTATTAGAATATTTTTCAACAATTTATAAATTATAAGTTGATTTTAAATAAGGTATTTCAATATTATTAAATCCTTGATTTTTAAGATAATTACTGTAATTTTCCTGAACCTTGATTTCACCATGAACCAGAAAGATAGTTTTAACGTTTTTCTTAATCTGACAATTTAAAAGGTTTGACATTTCTTTATAATCACCATGAGCAGAGTATGACTCCAGATGTTCAACATCAGCGTTTACATTATATTTTTGTCCGAAAATTGATACTGTTTTATCACCTCTGCTTATTCTAGCCCCTAATGTAGAAGGTGCACAATATCCAACAACCAGAATTGTTGTACTTGATTTTTCGATATTATTTGCAATATGGTGTTTTACCCTGCCAGCTTCCATCATTCCTGAAGCAGAAATGATAATACAAGGTTTGTGATTGTTGTTCAATGCTTTTGATTGTTCAACGCTTTGGATATAATGTAATTTTTTAAAGCCGAAAGGATCAGCGTCAAATTTCATATAATCAAGAATTTCAGTATTAAAACATTCAGGATGCATCCGCATAATATTTGTAGCATCTGTTGATAAAGGGCTGTCAACATATACATTTACATCAGGTAATAAACCCTTAGATGATAATCTGTCAAGTGCATAAATAATTTCTTGTGCTCTCCCAATGCTAAAAGAAGGAATGATTAGTTTTCCTTTTTTCTTATTACAGGTATCTATAACGACCATTAATAGTTTTTTTTCAGCATCTTCTAGATTCTCGTGCAATCGGTCGCCATAAGTCGATTCTGTTATAATATAATCTGCTTGAGGAAATGCCTCAGGGTCTTTTAATATACGTTTGTGATAACGGCCAATGTCACCTGTATAGCAAATATTTTGTGTTTTTTTGTCCTCAACTATGCTTAAATTTATTGCAGAACTACCTAAAATATGTCCCACATCGGTAAATCTGATCTTAATATCAGCATCTATATAATAATCTTTGTTGTAAGGTACACTAATAAAACATTTTAGGGATGCATGAGCATCTTCTAACGTATAAATAGGCAGGAGTGGAGGTAAGTGATTTTTAGCTCTTTTTTTATTATGAATAATGGTATCATGTTCCTGAATATTTCCACAATCTGCAAGCATAATGGAACATAAATCTCTTGTAGCTGGTGTACATATTATAGTTCCTCTAAAACCATTCTTATAAATATATGGAATTAAACCGGAATGATCGATATGTGCATGAGAAAGCAATAAATAATCAATCTCTTTTGGGTCAAAGCCTAAATCACGATTCATCGAATCGGTTTCCAGGCCTTTCCCTTGAAACATCCCACAATCAAGCAATATTTTTATTCCCTTATTGGTAGTAATCAGGTGTTTGCTTCCGGTTACTTCTCTTGCTGCTCCTAAGAATTGAATATGCATTTTTTTATTTTATTAAGCAATTTGAAAAATTATTGATTTATTTAAAATTTACCTCTTGTTTCAAAGAATTCCATTGTTCAATGGATAATATGCTATCTTTATGAATTACTTTATCTTTTATGTGTTGAATGATTTTCACAGAACGTTCTTCAGAATCAGGATGCGTACTTATCCAGAAAACTTCTTTTGGAATATTTCCGTTTAGTTTAGATAATCTGAAAAGAAAATTTGCAAATGCTTCAGGGTCAATGTTTGCTTTCATTAAAAAATCAGCTGCAGTTATGTCTGCTTCACTTTCTAAATTACGATCATAGGCAGTAGATGATAATAATTTTAATGTTCTTTTTGCAACTTCGGCATTGCCATTTCCTGCTGTCATCGAAATTAATACAGCCAAACCGACTTCTTTACCAAGCTTTTTCATTACATGGTGTTTCTCCATGTGAGCTATTTCATGACTTAAAACGCCACATAATTCAGCTTCATTCTCGCATTCATCTATAAGTCCGGAATAAACTATAAGGTAGTTGTTTGGAAGTGCATAGGCATTGACTTCATCTTTCTTTAAAAGATGAAATTTTATCTTATTTCTGTCAATGTTGTTTTTTAAACATATACGATCAAGCAAACTGTCTATTTTTGAAACAACTTCTACAGATTGAATTTCGCTTTCCGTTTTATTCAATAAGTCCCAATAGAAGTCACCTAATTTTTCTTCAGTTTTTTTAGTTGTTTGCTCAACATTAAAAATATGCATCCAATCAATTGAATTTAATGCAAACCAGGTTGCATAAAAAATAATTAATATTGCCAGAAACTGTAATAATAACTTTTTCATTAGCTTTTACAGATTAAATTTGTAAGATCACCATAAAACCACCATTTAACATGAATTCCTTTTCTGGTTTCAATTGCAGTATAGATCGTTGCAATAAGATCGATGATGTTGAAAATTAAAATTGTTAAAATATAAGATATATACCTTCCTGAGATAACTTCATCGCTGAAAATAATAGAAATAGTCCACCAAAAGCCAACACTATTCATCAATAAAACTGTTAGTTGAGAAACCAATGCCTGAGTGCAATGCCATCTGACAAAATAGCTTCCTTTACGGTTTCCCAAATAAAAAACGAAGGTGGCAATTAAATTGATAATAGGAAGAGGTAACCCAGCAATAATTGCCAAAAGCGACATTAAATAGCTGTTTGAAGCCTTTTCAGCCTCATGTTCGCTGGGTAAATATTGAAATTCCTGTGTAGTAATCATAATCCTTTATTAATATTCCATATCCAGTTTAGCAAAACAAGTAAAATAGAAATTATTACAATCCATTTTCTTTTTAAAAATAACTCAGTATGATGGTAAAAATTATATAATGATGATTTTTTAAAAACCAGATCAAATAAAATCCAAATTGGTGTTACAACCATTATCACAATGAGGATAATTCCAATTGGATTCCAAAATAGTGAATCTGAAAAATCACCTTTTAAAAATGATAAAACAGCTCTTGTTGAACCACAAGAAGGACAGGGTATAGATGTTATGCTTTTTATCAAACATCCGCCTAATTTGTTTGATTCGATAAAGGCATTGTTATAAAAATTTATTGCAAGCCAACTATACCCTGTGATGCAAGCTGATATCAATATTAAATATAACTTGCCTCTGTTCATTTTGTTGTATTAAAGATACAATTGTAGTTTTTGCATGTTTTTATCTCTAGTTGCACCCATAATCATGAACCAATCAATGATGGCCCAGATTCCGAAACCTCCACAAGTTAATAATTTACCAACACCCATTCCTGTATCTCCTATCATAAACCTATCAATTCCAAGACTACCGGCTAATAATGATACAATTAAAATAGTTGTAGGATCCTTAAACTGGAGTGTTTGAATTACCAACCATTTAGAATCATCCAATTGCATTAAACGGTCTCTGATTTGTCCTACATAATGGCTTTCGAAAAATTTTCCATTGGCCATGATAAACATGTCTACTTTTTGTGCTTCCATCTATTGTAAATATTTTATATCTCCCTACTCATAAGGCTTTTCGGTAGCGCCCCGTTTTTTATAGTGGGTTCTGGTTTCCACTGAAAATATTTTAGTACTATTCTCCTTTTTTTACAAATTTTTCTTTGGTATCAACAGGTATTATAGTTGAACGTTGTATATCAGTATCTTTTTTAAATAATTTGCGGTAAGTAATATGTTTTTTTGCAAATTTTGCTCCTACCGATTCATGTAATGCTCTCATTTTTGGATTAAAATCGCCAACCCAGGAAAGCTCAAGTTCTGTATACCATGGTTTACGTTTCATCACCTGGTCTAAATGCCAGAAAATGCCGGATTCAATACCTGATTTCTGAGCATGAGGAACTACACCCATAATTGTAATCCTTGCTCTTGTCATGGTATTTTTCTTTTTTAAATAGAGAAATTTAAGTTTGTTATAAAGATTCAACTTCCCGTTTAAATGTTTTAATATCTGATTCACATCGGGAAACATAATTAAAAATGCGATGGGTTTTCCTTCCTGATAAGCAAACCATATAAATTCCTCATCGATTACTTCTTTAGCATTCAACATGCTTCGTTTAAGTAAATCTTTGTTGATAGGAGTGAAGTTTTCATGGAACTGCCAGGCTGTATCATAAATGATTTTAAAATCATCAATAAAACGATCGGCTTCTTTGAGTTTAATATGCTCAAATGAATAAATTGGTTTTTGTCTGATCCAGTCGGCTATTTTCCAAAATCTTTCAGGGAATGGGACAGTCAGATCAAGATGATTGGTGACTTGTTCGAAATAAAACTTAAAACCATAATTTTCAAAGAAATTTTGATAATATGGCGGATTATATTGCATTCCAATACCGGGATGAATAAAACCTTCAACTAGTAAACCCCAGAAATTATCGTTTTCTCCAAAATTAATTGGCCCATCCATAGCTTCCATTCCTCTTTCAAACAGCCAGTTTTCACATTGAGAAAAAAGTAATTTTGCAGCTTTCTCATCATTTACACATTCAAAAAATCCAATGCCTCCGGTTGGTTGTGCATAATTGTATGCTTTATTTTTATTAATAAAAGCAGCAACCCTTCCTATCAAATTATTTTTATTGTCCTTTAGAATCCAACGAATAGCTTCTCCATTTTTAAAAAAAACATTTTTCTCAGGCGTAAATATATTTTCTATTTCATTTTCAAGCTGGCATACCCAGTTTTTATCATTTTTATAAACAATTTTTGGAACACGATGAAAATCTTTAATGTCTTGTTTGGTTAATACTTCTGTAATTTGCATTTTACTTTATTTTGCTTCTCTTTATTTTACAAACCTACATATTTTTTTTAGAATTTAAATACTTAACTTAAAAATCTTTTTAACTAAATATGAAATAATTTCTTTAAAGATTGAATTCTAGATCGG
>CAIUKU010000444.1 GCA_903899825.1 uncultured Bacteroidales bacterium
ATTAACCAATGATGTGTAATGACATCAACTCCTGCATCAGGCTTTCAACATCCTTGTCGGAATCTGTCAATAAAATGGTCTCTTTTTGCTGCAATACAACGTTTTCTATCTTTTTAACCTTGGTAGGTGAACCGGATAATCCAAGCATTTCCACATCCGCATTTAAGTCAGCCACTGTCCATTCTTCTATTTGAAGATAAGGGCGTTTGTTGTATAGTTCAGTATAATCACGGGTTTCTTCCTGCAACTCGGTAACGGTGCGGGCATATTTGTGTTTCATCAGCAATTTGGCATTGCGCGGACGGCATTCAGGTGCTGAACTATGAACTGTAATCAACGCAGGAAAAGAAGTTTTTACTACTTCTACTCCTCTTTCGAGTCTGCGTTTAATGGTAATTTGTTTTTCATCAACCGATACAATTTCTTCTGCATAGGTAATCTGAGGAATATTGAGCTTTTCGGCAGTTTGAGGTCCTACCTGTGCGGTATCACCATCAATGGCCTGACGACCCGATATAACAAGATGATACGGAGCCAGTTTTTTCACAGCCAGTGATATGGCGTAAGAAGTGGCCAGTGTATCAGAACCTGCAAACTTTCTATCAGTAATCAGATAACCACAATCGGCACCACGGTAAATTGATTCACGGATAATTTCAGCGGCACGTGGTGGCCCCATGGTAAGAATGATTACTTCTGCACCTTCAATTTTACTTTTGATGTGAAGTGCCATTTCCAATGCATTTAAATCTTCTGGATTGTAAATGGCAGGTAATGCAGCACGGTTAACGGTTCCGTCGGCCTTCATGGCGTCTTTTCCAACATTACGGGTATCGGGAACCTGCTTAGCTAAGACTACAATTCTAAAACTCATATATATAATTTGGTTTGTTTTTCAGCTTAAAAAGTTTGCAAATTTATATAATTCTGATAAATATAACAAATTTAGTAAGCCATCGGTTTGTTTTTTATTTTTAACGGGCTAATAATGTGAAGTTTTTATGTTGTTTATTTATAATTAATATGGATTTTAGCCCCCTCAGTGTTTTCAAACACTGACAGGGCTAACTTACTAACTTATTAGGTTGAAAAAAATGCATTGAAGCTTGTAGTATGCATATATCTATGAAGAAATAAGCTAGTGTTACTTGTTTTATTTATAATTCATATAGATAATGAGATGTGTAGCTTGCAATTTAAACATTTCAAAAAGAAATGAGACAATATGAAGTATGATTTAAGCTTTAAAATGGATGCAAATAAAGAAATCAAAAGTATTTTATCTTTTTCCTGCTTTTATTTCCATAGGTAAAATACAATGATAAACAAATTTGTTTATTGGAGTATCAATATTGTATTTTTCGCCAAGTTTGACCACAGTTCCATTTTGGTATTCAATTTCAGATTTTTTCCCTTCCCATACATCACGGGTTAATGACGATGTGGAGTCATAAGGAAAAGTATCGATAAATGCGATGGCTTTCTCTAAAAATTCTGCTTCAATTTTAATACCAATTTTTTGCGATAGTCTGAAAATCTCATTTAGTAATTCAATCATCATCTGTCTTGTTTCATTCAGTGTTCTAAGCTCTCCATAAGTCGTTTTTGTAACGGCCAACAATCCACTTACACATATTGGAATAAATTTTTTCCAAATTTCTGCAATGATATCGTCAGGGATTTTTGCTTTAATACCAGCCTTTTCAAACATTGTCTGAATATTGTTAATCCTGGCTGTCTTGGAGTTATCGAGTTCGCCAAATAAAATTGCAGGTTCTATACCAAAATGATGAATTACACCCGGAGATTCAATTTTGCTGATTATACGGCATATACCTCCTATAATATTTTCAGTCATTATCTGCTCTTTCAGCTCATCAACAGCAGAAACACCATTTTGTAAGGGTAAAATTACCGTATCTCTGTTTACAATACTCTTCAGATCTTTAGAAATATCTTTAATTTGCCAGGCTTTTACAGCTAAAATTATCAGATCAACGCATCCAATTGCTTTAATACTGTCAAATACTTTAACTTTTTGAAGTTTAAAATCACCCTGTATGCTTTTAATATACAGCCCGTTTTGCTGAATAGCTTCCAGATGATTTCCGCGGGCAAGAAAACTAACATCATATCCGGCTCCTGCCAGTTTTCCACCAAAGTATCCTCCTACTCCTCCGGTTCCTATTACTGCTATTTTCATATTTAATATTTTATTGTATTCTTATAAATTTAAAATATTTTCGGTTATTTCCTATACAGAATTACTTATCTGTTTATGAATCTAAAGTGCAAAATTAATTAATTTATATATCTGACTACCCACTTAAAAGCTAAGTGTTAAAGCTGATGTTGACAACAAAACATTTTACTTCCAAAATTGATTCTCATTATCAATGCAGTATATACTGGAACAGCCATCTTGTAGCATTTGCCCTAAAGATGCAGAGCCTAATTTAAATCCTTGTGGTATCAAATGAATATAATCAAAACAGTCAAAATCAATATTATAATTATTGCAAATTGGAGAAATAAATCTAAACATATTTCTTGCAATGTATTGAATATAGTCATCTGATTTATTAGCCAACGTTGAAACTGAATTTAAATTAAAATCTTTGTTTAATTGAATTTTCATACCATTTATCAACTTATATCTTATCTCAATTATTCCAAGTGGAATTCCTTGCTTATCCATAAAATAAGCACAATAAGTTGGGTCAAGCAAAATCCATTTGTTAAACTTTTTTGAAAACACAACGGTCAATGTATGAGGGTCATTAAAAGTTGAATCATTGTTTAAACAGGTTATAAATCTTGATTGATATCCGATTGATAAATAAACTGTATTTAATATGATTGCAAGTCCTCCACAATTAATACCCGTTTTTTGTCCAGATATAGCTAATATATCAGCATTTATTTTAGAGGGAAGAGATTGATTACCATTATGTTTAAAAGTACAATTTACCCATTTTAATAATCTAATCTGTTTATCGAATTCATCACCATTTCCAGCTATTGAATCAATATAATATTTATTCCTGAATGTCTGAAGTTCTATTGATTTTTCTGATTGATATTCATATTGAGGAATAGAATATTTAATTGTAGTGTAAGATGGATATAGTTTTAAAATATTAACATAATCAATATTTTGTCCAAATGAAATCATATTGAATGGGAGTAAAACATAAATCATACATAATGTTTTCATCTTTAATATTGTTTCAACTTATAAAGTTTTATTCATTTTAACTCATAATTCTCAGCAATCACTTTGGCTTTATCAACATCCATATCAGCTACCATAACTTTTACACCACCTGAAGGTGACCACAACGGGCTCCGGCTGCCAATGATTTCATCTTTTAGAAATGCTTCTATTCCTGCATTCTCCAAAATATTTTTCAGCATCTGGGCCTGAAATATAGTGCCGTCAAATATTTCAAAAAATTCTGAATGGTCGTCTGTTTTCATAATTAAGATTGTTGAGAACAAAAATACAATAAATAATCTCTGAATATGAATTTCAGGGTAATTTTACCTATATTAGATTCAGAAAAAATATTTTTCTGAATTCTGATTACTAAAACAAAAATCTTAATATTATTAAATTATTTGTATTTCAAACTGTTGTGTTTAAAAAGATTTTGAGTCAGCAAAACTTAGTTA
>CAIUKU010000445.1 GCA_903899825.1 uncultured Bacteroidales bacterium
AAAAATGAATAATTTAAAAAATCAGATTTCAATCGAAAAAGAGAATGAGAAATCAAAAGACTTTCCTTTACTAAAAATTATTGTTTTTAGTTTTTATGGTTTATTGATCTATTGTATTTATTACCTAATTAAGTTCGGCATTTAATTTTCAGATATTTAAACCTGTTGTTCATTTTATTTGTAATTTTATAGCAAATATTTCAATGAATGAATTCCATAAAAGTATTAATAGTAGAAGATGAGATAAAAGTAGCCAACTTTGTAAAAAAAGGATTGGAAGAGAATGGTTTTGAAGCAGATATTGCTTTTGACGGATTGATGGGCTTAAAAATGTTCCAGCAAAACGAATACCATATTATTTTATTGGATATCAATATCCCTCTTATCAATGGATTTGAAGTTTGCAGGGAAATAAGAAAAACAAATCTGAGAATTCCTATTCTGATGCTTACCGCATTAAGTGCTACCGATAATAAAGTGATGGGTTTTGAATCGGGTGCCGATGATTATTTACTGAAACCTTTTGAATTCAGAGAACTTATTGTCAGAATCAAAGCCTTATTGAAAAGATCTCAAAGGCAATTATTCTCTACATCTGTCCTTACAATAGCCGACCTGGAAATGGATACAGACAGCAAAATTGTAAAACGTGGCAACAATAGTATCGAATTAACAGCCAAAGAGTTTTTATTGCTCGAATATCTTTTGATTAATAAAGGGAAGGTTGTTTCCCGGGTCGACATCGCAGAAAAAATCTGGGATATTACATTTGATACAGGTACCAACGTAATCGATGTATATGTGAATTTTTTAAGAAAAAAGATAGATAAGAATTACAATATCAAATTAATACATACTGTGATAGGTATGGGATATGTTTTAAGGGAAGGAGAAATTTAAATGAATATCCGCATAAAACTATCTATACAATTTACGGCCATTGTGATTTCTATTCTGGTATTGTTTTCAACAGCCATTTACTTTTTTTCGGCCAACTTCAGGAAGAATGATTTTAATACCCGCCTCGAAGAAAAAGCTCTGACTACTGTTAAGCTTCTGATCGAAGTTAAAGAAGTAGATAGCATGCTGTTAAAAATTATTGATAGAAATACCATCAATGTATTGGAAGATGAAAAGATAGTGATCTATAATAATAAAAATAAGCAAATTTATAAAAATACCGATAAAGCTACTGAATATACCGACCCTGAATTATTGAAAAGTATAAGGGAAAGAAATAAAATTAATTTCACAAAAAATGAATCCGAGTACATAGGTCTTGTTTTTAGGTATGCCCAAAAAGATTATATAGTTATTGCTTCTGCTTACGATAAATATGGTTTAAAGGAATTGAAAAATCTTAAAATCATTCTGATTACAGGCTTGTTAGCATCATTTTTACTTAGTTTTTTTGCAGGTTTATTCTATGCCGGCCGGGCAATGAAACCTATACTGGATGTAATCAGTGAAGTCGACAATATCAGTGCTACGCGGCTCAATACGAGGGTAAACGAAGGGAACGGTAAGGATGAAATAGCAAGACTGGCTATTACTTTTAACAAGGTTTTGGAAAGATTAGAACTTGCATTTGAAAACCAGCGGCAATTTGTTTCAGATGTATCCCATGAACTCCGAACTCCCCTTACCTCACTTACCGGACAGTTGGAAGTAACGCTCATGAAACAACGGCAAACAGAGGAATATGAAACCCTGCTCAACTCCCTGCTCGAAGACATAAAAACCCTTACTTCATTGTCCAACGGATTATTGGAACTTGCACATTCAAATATTGATATACATGCATTTACATCTGTAAAAACAAGAATTGATGAAGTTTTGTTTTCTGCTCAAACCGATTTGCTGAGACGGAATAAAAATTATATTATCAATATTGATTTTGAAGAATTGCCCGAAGATGAACAAAAATTAATAATAAACGGCAACGAAAATTTATTAAAAATTGCTTTTATCAATATAATGGACAATGCCTGTAAATTTTCAACTCCCAATAGAGTAGACGTAAATATCGGATTTTCCAATAAATATATTGTGCTGAAGTTTTCCGATCAGGGAATAGGTATTCCAACCGAAGAAATCAAACAGATTTTCGATGCTTTCTACAGGGCAAGCAATGCGAATGCAAAGCAGGGCCATGGGATTGGCTTGTCATTGGTTAAGAAAATTATTGAATTACACAATGGCTTTTCAACTATTGATTCGCAAATAGAGGTCGGAACAAAAATTTGCATTTCTCTTCCTTATTGACAGCCGGAAAATATTTCAAATTTTATTACAGTTTTTAACCGGATTTTAATGTCCGTTTAATTCCGGTTTAATATGAAAACATCAATTTTGCTATACAAATAAAAGTACAGTTTCATCATTTTACTTTATACAATGATTTTTTTATCAGAGATTATTGTTTTTAAAGTAGTAAAATCAAATAAAATGGCAGAATATAAATCAGATCCAATGGACAAAACCACTAAAATTGCTTTAGTTGTAATTGTAATCGTTTTTATAGCTTTAGTTATTGTTTATCAATTAACCATGTAAGCTTAAAACTTAAAACTTAAAACTTTTAACTTAACACTACTTTATTTATACTTCTCATCTTCCTCTTTTAACTTCAGGAAATTAGGTGGTATATTCGACTTTAATTCAATGAGTTGTTTGCTGACAGGATGTGTAAACGAAAGCAGGAAAGCATGCAGTCGAATCTGGCGTTCATAGGTATCATCAGCACCATAGCGTCGGTCGCCAACAATAGGATAACCCATATCCGCGAAATGTACACGGATCTGGTTCTTACGTCCTGTCTCCAGTTTAACTTCCAGTAAACAGTGATCCTTTAACTTTTCCAATATTTTATAATGAGTAACTGCATACTTTGCTTCCTCACTTTCGGGTACCGACATCATGATCTGATGGGGTCCTTCTTTCAACCAGCTTTTTATGCTACCTTCTTCTACTTCAGGATGTCCTTCAACCAAGGCATAGTAAAGCTTTTCTGTATCCTGCCAGTTTTCTTTCATCAATTGCATCATCTCTTCCGATTTGGCTAACAATATGATACCCGATACCTCCCTGTCGAGCCGGTGAATGATAAAAGCACGTTTTTTCCCTCTCGATTCCTCTTTGACGTATTCAGTCATTTGTTGCAGTAAAGAAACGTTTTTTTTACCGGTATCTCCATGGGTAAGCACACCTGCAGGTTTGATGACAGCTACAAAATATTCATCTTCAAATACAACCTGGTAAGGAGCACGAACTTTGTTGGAAGTGTCTTTGTATTTGATATATTCCAATGTTTGGCCCTGTTGTATGATGTATTCAGCCTTTCGGATTGCTTTTCCATTCTCCAGGCGTATACTTCCCGAAGTAATCAGTTTCTTTACCTTGGTTTTTGAAGCACTCCCAAATTCATCCAATAAAATTTCGGAAACCGTGGCTGTTTTTTTTGCAGTTATTTTCATTTTTTTTCAGGCATTTTTTGTTTAAACCTACAGATTTATAATATATTAATCTGTAAAGCTTTTCGTTATATCCTTTACCCTTTATCCTTTACCCTTTACCCTTTATCCTTTATCCTTTATCCTTTATCCTTTAACCTTTAACCTTTAACCTTTATCTTCACTTTTCACTGTTAAAATTATATTCAATTGCAGTTTCCGGTAGAGAATCGGTTTTCAGTATCAATGCCTTGGCTGGTCCTTTCACATTGATCTGAGGGAGTAAATTGTCGAAATCTTCCTGGCTGATCATTTCTTTTTTCAGCATGCGGTTGGCTGCAAAATAATAATAATCCGTTAAGTATGGTTTCAGATTCCCGCTTTCATCAAATGAATACCTGAACCATTTCGGATGGGGTATCATGCTGGAAAGAAACAACGATTCAGCCAATGTTAGTTTAGCGGCATCTTTGTTAAAATAAAAACGTGCAGCTTCGTTGGCTCCATAAATCATAGGACCCCATTCAATAATATTAAGGTAGACTTCAAACATACGCTCTTTCGTTGTCAGACCGTTGTTTTCGATGAGCCATACGATCAGGGCTTCTTCCAGTTTTCGGGCAACGGTTTTATTGCGGTTCAGGAAAACATTTTTCACCAGCTGCATACTTATGGTGCTGCCACCACGGGCAAAACGTTTCGCTTTAATATTTTTGGTGATGGATTCTTTAAATGATTCAGGCAAAAACCCCCGATGCCAAAAGAAAGCACAATCTTCTGATATTAATACTGAATTTTTAAGGTAAGGTGATATTTCATCAATGCGCTTAAAATTAGGATTTTCAGGACCAATGATAAAACTTCTGACAGCTTCCCCTTTTTCGTAAGCAGTATACAAAAAATCTTCGTTCATCTTGCTGAGGTTAGTAGCCCCATTTTTTGTAATTCTGAAATTAAAGCGTTTTAAATCCGATGCAAATACAATAGAATCAGGGTTATCTATATCAACAAAAAAGTCTAAATCATACGCCAGCTCACCGGTGGTTTGAATACCTTCCAGATTTAAAAACAAGCCTTTGGGCAAGGATTCAAATAAATCCTGTGAAGGAAATTTCTCTTTGTGTAAACGCAGGGCAAACTGACGGCTGGGATTTGGCCTGTAATACAGATAAGGATGAAAGTTTAATTTATTAAAAACCACTAAAGAAGCACTGTCTAATTCAAAATAATCCTTTCCTGCATTGAATTGGTAATCAATGGATGCATTGTTCAGAAACACATCTGAAGTAGAAACACGGGCATGGTTAATCAACAATCCACTCACAGAGGAGAACCCATTAATTGTTGTTTTCTCACTGGACATTTTATTGCCATTAAAACTGAATTGTATGGTGTCAAAACTAAGCATGCATTTCCATTTGTATGCTAAATAAGGTAGTCTTACTTTGTTTGTATCTGCAGAATAAAGCTTTACCTGAACGGTTTTTTCTGTAGGAGCTATCAATCCTTCTACCATCCATTGCATCAATTCCCCCTGTTCTGACAATGTGACAAAAGATTTAAACGTATGTTCTGTTACAAAAAGTTCCGGTAGCTTCATCACTATCATATGCCCGTTGGTTTTAGCACTGATAATAAAGTTTTGTATTCTGATATTGGTCGGAATTTTATAAAAAACAGCATTCAGCAAACGATTGATTTCAGCAGCAAAATCATGGGTAGTTGCAGTAGTTTCTTCAGGAGAATCTTTATCACTTTTTTGGTTCAGTAAAAATTTATAATTATTAAGACTATCTGTTTTTACCAACGAAATACTTGCATTTTTTAATTCAAAATCGGTTAAACTAACACTGAAAAGGAGTAGTTTCCAGAAATTAATTTTTGCATAAACAGCTTCAACCTTTAATAAGGTATCTCCATCTTTGGGACTGAGTGAAATATTTGTAATTTCTGCAGCTGCAATACCTTTGAAGCTGAAATTTCCAATTTGCAGATTGCCCTGATATGTTTTGTTGAAACCATCTATCTTTTTAGCAAGCAAAGCATTGACGATGGGCCCGCGAAGCAGAAATAACAAAATAACAAATACGGCGATCATTCCGGATGCAATCCATATTGTTTTTTTCCAATTAATGTGGTGGATAAAATTTAATATCCAATGAATCAATTGGTTAAAAAATTTTAAATTTTTTTCAATCATTGCACAAAAATACTATATATTTACATAAGTTTTTAAAAGAAAATACAAGGCTGGAATTTATGATTATCAATGCTTCAGTTTTATTGCCGATAGGTTTAAAATACCTGAAGTACACAGACTACTTAGCATATATTCGGAGAATTTCAGTATTTCATATTATTTTCTTCTAATGGAAGATTTTTTTGTTTTTTATATTAAAAAAAGAAATCATGGCAACATTAAAAACAATACTGCTAATCAGTATCATGCAATGCATGCTGTTAACATCTTATGGACAACTTGTTTTTATGGTCGAAAAACCCGGAACCATTAATAATTTAAAATACCGTTGCGGTGAGCGAATGGATTTGAAAACCAAATCAGGGGAACGTATTTCAGGCATTATTAATCAGATAAGGGATACAGCCATTGTTGTGAATTACCTGATGGTAAAAAATGATAACATAGCCATTATCTATACCCGCCGGGTCATAAATTCAATGTTTTCGGCTGCCGGTATCTTTGGCGGCATTGGCTATGTTGGTATTGACGGACTGAACAATTTAATCAACAACGAAAGCCCTATAATTCGTAAATCGGTAGTTAAAACCGGAGGCATAATGTTGGGTGCCGGACTTTTGCTAAAGCTCTTCTCTATGCGTAAAAGGCATATCAACAATGAGGACTGGCGAATAAAAGTGCTGGATTTTACCATTATTAATGATCCCGGCATATATGCAAATCCGGGGGAAAGAAAGTAAATAAGATAAGTCTTAAGTATTAATGTTTTAAGTTTTAAGTTATAAGTTGTTATTTTATATTATAAAATGCCGGCTTAGCTAATCCACCTGTCTTTTTTCAGCTGTTTCTTGTAAGAATCCTTGTAAATGCAAAAACAAGGTATATTTATTTGCAAATTTTGATTTTTTTTTTACTTTTGTAGTATATTAACAATCTACTCAAAATATCCTTGTCGTATGTAACTGACGGGGCGAAGCTGTGTAAAGCTGATAATTTATTTATTATTAATAGTTTGATTATCAATAGCATTTATTTTTATTTTTAATCATTAGTGTCCGATAAAAATAGGTAGATTCTTCGCTACGCTACTAATGATAAGTTTTTGTTAATTGTAGATATTCAAGTAGATATAAAATCATAACATTAAAGTCTAAACTATATGATTCTTTAATCTTTGCGGTTCTCCGCGTAAAAACGCTGCGAACGCTGCGGTTATTTTTTTTTTAACGCAGAGAACCGCAGAGATGCCGCAAAGTATGGCAGAGAAAGAAAAAGCAATGATTTTTTTTTTGGTCATTTACCTTCAAGCATTTTTTCCATATATTTAAGACTCTGAATGACCACACTTAACACATAAACAATTGATTGTTATTTCAAACGAAGTGAAAAATATCAATTAGTATTCTGTTTTAAAAGTTTATCGGACAATAGTGATTTTCAATAGAAGGATTCAACATATAATTTTGTATCTTTGTACTATATCTTTCAAATTTTCCATTGTCATGTTCTCACTTCCACTATCGAAAAATTTATTTTGGGATATTGATTTCAATAAATTTGATAATATTCGAAATAAGCAACTTATTATTGAGCGGGTAATTTCCATGGGTGATCTGGAAGATATTAAAATTCTGATAGCGTTTTATGGATTGGAGACTATTAAGCAGGAAATAATAAAATCAGCTTATCTGGATAATAAAACGCTTAACTGGACAAGTAATTTTTTAAATATTCCAAAAACAAAATTCAAATGTTTTACAAAGAAGCAATCGAATCAACAACACTGGAACTATTAAAAGACTTACAGTCTGTTGAGCTTTTAAAAGGCTTTCATCTTGCCGGTGGTACTTCACTTGCAATGCAAATTGGTCACAGAAAGTCGATTGATCTCGATTTATTTTCACAAAACGATTTTGATGCCAATTTATTACTCGAATACCTTGAAGAATCTTTTGGATTTGTCTTGATTTATTCATCTAAAAATACACTTAAAGGTTATATTAGAGATGTTAATATTGATTTAATTGCACACAAATATCCGCTTGTTCAACGTTTACATATTGAAGATAATGTCAGTCTTTATTCAATTGAAGACATCGCAGCTATGAAATTAAATGCTATTGCCGGTAATGGAACCCGTTCAAAAGATTTTATCGATATTTATTTTATCCTGAAATATTTCTCCATTGAAGATATTATTGGTTTTTATAGAGCAAAATATAGCAGCAGAAATCAGCTTCATGTAATAAAAAGTCTTAATTACTTTGATGATATCAGCATCAATGATTGGCCCATGATGATAAAGGAAAAAACCCTTACACTTTCAAAGGTAAAAAAAACGATAGTTACACAAATTAAAGCTTTCTCTGATAATTTTCTGATATCAGAATGATTTTTTCAATGATAAATTTTTAATTAATCATGGTTGTAGTTTAGTTTAGCGTTTTAAAATATTTGAAAAAAAATCTATTCTTACTTTTTATAGTTAATTATTCTACATTATTCTACTGCGAAGCAAGACAGACCTCAAAAAATTTGCGCAACAAAACAAGCTTTTTAAAATAACGGTGGCCTTACAGTAAGCAATACAGTATAGCGAAGTTTATTAACAAAATCAATACTAAAATGCTTATTTCGCTATAAATGTATTGCGCTGGTTTTTAAAAAGCGTAGTCCCGCACGTGCGGGATTATTTGCAGTCTTGATTTTTTGTAACTTTTTGATCAAGCAAAAAGTTAAAAATAAATAAGTTACGATTATTATTGTAATAATATAAGTATTTTAAAAGTGATTTCTATTAAAACGAAAATCGCTATAATTTAAAGTCAATATATTAAATACAATATATTACAACGCTAAACTACAACCTTAATCATTTAAAATAAACCTATACCCCATCCAATGGCGGATACCGAGGAATAATTATATAATTATTTTTTCCTTGAACTATATACAAAGCGTTTCTGTCATGCAAAGTCGATAAAAAATTTTACAGCCAAGAAGACTGCGAAAAAAACAGATTGTATTCGTATAATCCCTGTAATTTGCGGATAATAATCAATCTGAACAAGAAATTTATACATAAATGAAGACAACCATATATACCCCCGAATCGTCCATTAAATCCCCCCGCAAACTGATCAGGGAGATGTTTGCCGATCTGGGTCGTAGCCACGACCTGGCCTGGCGCTTATCGGTAAGGGACATCAATGCTCAATACCGCCAGAGCAAACTGGGCATCCTCTGGGCATTTATCATGCCACTGGCTACTACCGTAACCTGGATTTTTCTGAATATGTCGGGTATTATTTCCGTTAAAACGACTGATATCCCTTATCCTCTGTATGTTTTTACAGGTACACTGATATGGTCCATTTTTATTGAAAGCATGATGGCTCCTTTAGCTCAGACCAATGCTGCCAAATCCATGCTTTCTAAAATCAATTTTCCCAGGGAAGCAATTATACTTTCTTCATTTTACCAGATATTGTTCAATTCAGGTATCAAAATGCTGCTCCTGATCATTGCAGTTCTTGTAATGGGTTATTCTGCCGGAGCTATGCTGGTATTGTTTCCTTTTGCCATACTGGTTTTGATCTTAAGCGGTATCAGCATCGGTCTTTTCCTTACTCCGATAGGTATGTTGTACAACGATATCGGCAGAGCGATTTCGCTTGGGATGCAATTTGTGATGTATGTTTCTCCCGTGGTTTTTCCTATACCTACTTCTGGTTGGGTGAAAATTCCGTTTACCTATAATCCTGTTACCCCGCTTATTATGACGGCCCGTCAATGCCTGACCGGTTACAGCGGGAATTATTTGCCCGGCTTTTTAATGGTTTCCTGCTTTATGTTGCTTATTTTGTTCTTCAGCTGGATGATCTACCGGGTAACCATGCCGGTAATTATTGAACGTATGAGTGCGTAATTAAGTTTTAAGTTGAACAAAGTATTAAGACAAGAAAGAAAGTTTTAAGTTGAACAAAGTTTTAAGTTTTAAGAAAAAAGTCCTAACATTATTTGCTCAACAATTAATCACTTATTATTAAACTACACTGAATAAATAAACTAAAACAAATAAATATAAAATACTCTTTCAATCATTTAGAAAAATAATAGAAATGGAAGAAAATCAATACATTGAATTCAAGTCAAATTTCAATGATACTGTCATTGAAACATTGGTAGCTTTTGCCAATAGCAAAGGAGGACGTGTTTTGTTAGGTGTAAATGATGATGGAAGTATAAATAAAAACTTCAGTTATGGAAAAGAAACTTTCCAAAATTGGATAAACGAAATAAAATTTAAAACACAGCCCTCTATAATACCTGATATTGAAATTATTAATTATAAGGGAAAAAAGATAATAGAAATTAGTATTCAGGAGTTTCCTATAAAACCAATTTCTTTTAAAGGGCGTTACTATAAAAGGCTTAAGAATTCCAATCATCAGTTATCGGTATTAGAGATTGCCGATTTGAGTATGCAGTCTTTACAGGTTTCTTGGGATGCTTATCTTATGCCAGACCATAGTATTGATGATATTGATTTAAATAAAGCAGAAAAATTTGTTCTGAAAGTTAATAATAACGGAAGATTTAAATTGGATGGAAATTTGCTTGAAAACCTCGAAAAACTTAAGTTAATTTCGAAAAATAAAGTTACAAATGCAGCCTATCTTCTTTTTGCAAAGAATGATATTTCCTATAATGTTCACTTAGGCAGATTTAAAACACCTTCATTAATTATTGACGATAAAATGCTAAGAAGCACATTGTTTGATGCAGTTGAGGAAACTATGAACTATTTATTATCTCAGATTAAGGTAGCTTTTGAAATTACAGGAAAAACTACTCAACGTACTGAAATATTCGAATATCCTTTACCAGCACTTCGTGAATTAGTATTAAATACGCTCATACATAGAGATTATCTAAGCCCGATAGATGTTCAGATTAAAATTTTTGACAATAGTATTACTTTCTTTAATCCCGGGAAATTATTTGGCAATCTTACAGTAGAAGATTTGAAAACTAATAATTATCAGGCTTATGCCCGTAATAAATTGCTATCTGAAGCATTTTATCTAACAGGCGATATTGAAAAATATGGTAGCGGGTTTAAACGAATAATTAATGAGATAAAACAATATCCTACAATGAATCTCGAATGTAAGGAAATTCCAAATGGTTTTTTTCTTGAGTTAAGCTATATAAAACAGAAAACAACTTTAAAGCTAAGTGATTATAGTATCGAAAACTTCGATAAAACTGGCACTAAAACTGGCACTAAAACCGGCACTAAAACTGGCACTAAAGAACAAATTGAAATAAAAATGAAATTAATTATTGAAATATTAAGTGAGAAAAAATATAGTACGATAGATGATATTTCTGGAATGCTCGGTATACCAAGAAGAACACTAAATAGATATTTCGAAAAATTACAATTTGATAATAAAGTTAAACGAATTGGTGGGAAAAAAGGTGGCCACTGGGAAATAATCAAATAAAAAACACAATTCACCTAAAGAGGCTGTCTCAAAAGTTCTCTGTGGAACTCTGTGAAAAGCTCTGTGTCACTCTGTGTAATTTGTAAAATATTATTAAACAGAGAACCACAGAGAATACACAGAGAATCACAGAGTCTTAATTTAAGTGTTAATTGTATTTTGAGACAGCCTCCTAAAGCTTCGCTTTCAAAACCCAGTGCTAAATTACAAACGATTTGCTTTTATTATTTTTTAGGACATGACATAATAAATGAATGCAAAAATGCTGATTTACCAGAGCCTGAATTTTATGAAAATCATGGAGTTATAAAAATTGTATTTAAACTAGCAGATAATAATATTCTTCAGGCAGAGGGAGTAAATGAGGGAGTAAATGAGGGAGTAAATTTATTATTATTAAAAATTATAGAAAACCCTGGTCAAAGGATTCCTTTTTTCGCAGAAAACATTAAGAAATCACCTAAAACAATTGAGCGATGGGTGAAAAAATTAAAAGAAAACGGTAAAATTGAATTTAAAGGTAACAGTAAAACAGGAGGGTATTTCAGTATATAACCAATTTTGAGGTCGGTGAAAATTTAACTGAAAACCAGAAAAAGATACTTGAACTTATTTTAAATGATAATCGTTTATCAGCTCATGATTTGTCAGTCAGAATCGGAATCTCTCAAAGAAAAACAGAAGAAAACAGAAGAAAACAGAAGAAAACTGAGAATTGCAGGTATACTTCTTAGAATTGGCCCAGCCAAAGGTGGCCACTGGGAAATAATCAAATAAAAAGTTTTAAGTTAAACAAAGTTTTAAGTGTTAAGACAAAAAAGACGAACTAATAATTTATACCACTTAAACCTTAACACTTAATCACTTCTACCATATCCCGATAAATTAGAAATTATGAACAATAGCATTCAGATTAACAATATTTCTGAATTAACTTCTATTATTGAGGAGACTCATAAGTATTTTGTAAATCAGGTTCAAAAGCAGGTTAATGTTGCATTAACGCTGAGAAATTGGTTAATAGGATGCTATATTGTAGAATATGAACAAAATGGTAAAGACAGGGCAAGTTACGGAAAGGCACTCATTTCCAGGCTATCAGCTCATTTAAAACAAAGAAATTTAAAAGGATTTTCTGAAATTGCACTACGTCTCAATCGATCTTTTTATTTAGCATATCCTCAAATTCAACAGACACTGTCTGTTGAATTTCAATTATCAGATAATAAATTACTTATAATTCAACAGACAGCATCTGTTAAATCAAAAAATACAGACCAGGGGATGGAAATTAAGAACCAGACCTTAAAAGCAGATGTCATTTTACTTATCAACCGACTTAGTTTTTCTCATTTCATTGAATTATTAAAAGCATAAAATCTGCCGAAAGCAGAAAGAATTACTCAGGATGTAATTTGTTTGCAGATATATTCGGAATTGTAATCGAAGCAGTTAAATAAAATTTTATCAGGCGTGAATAAGAAAAACAAATTTTTTGATTTGAAAACTATTGTTGAACTTGGTGAAGGACAGTTTATCGAGTTCAAAGAGGCATTGGATAAAAGTTTTGCAAAAGAAATTGTTGCTTTTGCGAATGCTTCAGGTGGTATTATTTATCTTGGAATTGCTGATGAAGGAACAATAAAGGGAATTGAAATCTCAAACAGTCTGAAATCCCAGATTCAGGATATTGCATACAATTGCGATCCTTCTATCATTATTTCACTTGTTGAGATAAATAATGTTATGGCGATAGAAATCAAAGAAGGGACTAACAAACCTTATGCTTGTTCCTCAGGATTTTTTATGCGTATGGGGGCTAATTCCCAAAAAATGAAAAGGGATGAAATTATATCACTTTCAATAAAGTCGGGTAAAATTCGTTTCGATGAACAAATTTGTACTGATTTCGACTGGAAAGATTTTGATAATGAAAAATTTGAATACTACCTGAAACTGGCTGGAATTTCCAACAACATGCCAACAGAAGAAATTTTAAAGAATCTGCGGGTATTAACTCATGAAGGACTCACCAATGCTGGATCTCTTTATTTTGCAAAAGAGCCTTATAAATATGTCATCAGCTCCAAAATACGCTGTGTTCATTTTAATGATGATGAACGTATTGATATTCTGGATAAAAAGGTGATTGATCGTGGAATTATAGGTAATATCGAATATGCCGTGGCGTGGATAAAAGAACGTGTTTCGGTTAAATATGAAATTAAAGACATCAAGAGGAAAGAGTTTCCCGAATACCCAATTGAAGCCTATCGCGAAGCTATCGTAAATGCAATTATTCACTTTGATTATTTTCTGGGCGATTCCATTGCTATCGAAAAACTTAAAACCCGTATCATAATCAACAACAAAGGGGAATTGCTGTTTCCTGAAAGCGAATTTGGAAGAAAAAGTGAAGCAAGAAACAGGCTGCTGGCTGATTTATTAGCAAGAACCCATTTAATGGAAAAAGCTGGTACTGGCATAAAAAGAGTAACTGATGCTTGTAATGCCAATGGAAACAATATCTGTTTTGAGTTTACTGATTCTTTTTGGGTGACAATTAATACAAATATACATAGTAATGTCGTAGATAATGTCGTAGATAATGTCGTAGATAATGTCGTAGATAATAAATTTAAAAAAACCATGGAACTGATAGCTGAAAACAATAGTATTTCATCTGTACAAATAGCCAGCATATTGAATATTACAAGCAGAACGGCTCAAAGGATTATTGAAAAACTAAAAAAACAAAATAAAATTAAACGAATTGGCCCAGCCAAAGGTGGGCACTGGGAAATAATCAAATAAAAAGTTTTAAGACTAGAAAGTTTTAAGTTAAACAAAGTTCTAAGTAAATATAGTTTTAAGTTGAACAAAGTTTTAAGTTAAACAAAGTTTTAAGTTTTAAGGAAAAAACCTAACC
>CAIUKU010000446.1 GCA_903899825.1 uncultured Bacteroidales bacterium
GAAAAAGTAAGATGGGCTGAAACTATTGACAGATATGCTATTTTGTTCAATAGTAAAGGTGATTACGAATATGCTGTACTTGATGCAAATCATAACTTGCAACCTTCGGGTATTTTAGCTAAAAACGCTTCAGAAAGAACGTATGAGGATCATCTTTTTTTAAGCAATGTTCCCAAATCTCTGCATTATTCCGACTCCCAAATTCAAATGATGCTGAGTGCCTGGGATATTGTAAATCAAACAGGTCCTCAAAATGCTTTTCCAACTACAGGAAGCAGGAATTTAGTTTGTATACTCATTGGTTATACAGATTTGGCTTTTACAAAAACTCAGGCAGAGTTTAATAATCTTTTCAATCAGATTAATTACACTACAGGAGGAGCTACAGGTAGTGTAAAGGATTATTATTTAGAAACTTCTTACAATCAGTTTAATTTGACGGTTACAGTTGCAGGACCTTATACCGCATCTAATACCATGGCATATTATGGTGCACCCGTTGGAGCTAATCACGATTCCCATTCCCATGAATTAGTAACCGAAGCTGTTACACTTGCAAATCCTGATGTGAATTATGCCAATTTTGATAATGATAGTGATGGTAGTGTTGATGGAGTGTATGTTATATATGCCGGTTATAATGAAGGTGCCGGAGCTTCTGTTAATGCAATCTGGTATCACTCCTCCAGTATCACTCCTGTAATTTTTGATGGAAAAATTATCAGCAAATATGCTTGTTCTTCTGAACTTACTGGTACATTTGGGACTGATATTACTGGTATTGGAGGTATCTGCCATGAATTCGGACATGTATTGGGTGCACTGGATTTTTATGATACCGATTATGGTACAAATGGACAATATGAGGGAACAGGGCATTGGGATGTGATGGGGTCAGGTAATTGGAATAATGATGGTAAAACACCTTCCCATCACAATGCATATACAAAAACAGTAGTTTATGGATGGGCTCCTTTAACAACACTTACGCCATGTTCACAAATTACATTAAATAATTCAACTGAAAATTCAAATAGCTTTTATAAGTATAACACTGCAACAGCCAATGAATACTTTATTATTGAAAATAAGCAACAACTCAAGTTCGACACTTACGTATCAGGTCATGGGATGCTTATTTATCATGTGGATGGAAGCTATATTAGTAGTAACGGTAATGCTTATAATACTGGTAGTCATCAGGGTATGTATCCTGTTTGTGCTGTTGCTGCAGGAAATCCACCGACTACTTATGGAACTATTGATAGCGATGGATGTCCATTCCCGGGGACAGGAAATAAAACATCATTTTCGGATGTGACCACTCCAGCATCAATTTCCTGGGCAAGTGTTAATACAGAGAATCATGTTACAGGCATTACCGAAAATAATGTAAGCAAAACAGTTTCCTTTACCTATGGTGCACCCACAGATGTTAATGGGACAATTTCATCCAACACCAACTGGATGTTATGTTGCAGCCCTTATACTGTCACTTCTTCAATTACAATAAATGCCGGAGTTACACTAACCATAGATTCAGGTGTTGTTGTAAAGTTTAATAATGGTCAAAGTATGACGGTTTTAGGTACGTTAAATGCTGATTATGTTACATTTACTTCCAGCAGTGGCTCACCTTCTCCCGGTATTTGGGGTGTAATTCAAACAGGAAATGCCGGTTCAACTGGTATTGTAAATCTCTCCAACTGTCAGGTGAATTATGCACAGTATTTTAATGTTTATAAAGGAACAGCTACGCTTTCAAATACCGATTTATTGAATTTCTCTCAGTTTGGAGCAGTAGTTGAAGCAGCTGCTATACTGAATATGACAAATGGGAATATCAATACGAATGCTGCATCGGCAGCTTCCGGTGGTTACGGAATAAATGGCTATGGCAGTGCAAACCTTGTAAATGTTAACATACAACATTTTGCAAATGGTGTGTTTCTAAACAATAATTTCAATTTAACATTAAATGCATCAAGTATTACAAACTGTAGCTGGCCTATTGTTTATTCAGCTTCTGCTGATATGATAATTACTGGAATCAATTCTTTTGCAGGAAATACATATGATGCAGTCTATATGGGTTTTGCAAATTTTTCGGATACTCTGATACTTCCAATCATTAGCATTCCTTATTATTTCCCAAGCAGTATGACTATTAATTCAGGTGGGCGTATGGAAATCGGGTCAACAAATATTTTAAAGTTTGCAAACGGAACTATACTGGAAGTAAATGGAACTATTCATGCTGTAGCTAATCCCGGAGAAAGTATTTATTTTACTTCGTTTAAAGATGATGCATGGGGAGGTGATAGCAATAATGATGGAAATGGGAGCAGTCCTTTAAGTGGAAACTGGTATGGAATTCACTTCAGCAATTCAAGTGTTGATGCCAATTGTTTTTTGAATCGTTGCAAAATAAGATATGCAGGATATAACAATACCGGTGGTCTCCAATTTGAAAATTCCAGTCCTGTGATTTCCAATTGTGATGTAAGCTATAGTTATTCAGGTATTTATATTCAAATGGGAGGAGCTCCTTATATTTCAGGTATAAACCTGAACAATTGCACTTATCCTTACCTGTATTCAGCTGAAGGAAATATTTCAATAAGTGGAGTAAATATTTATACATTAAATACCTATGATTATGCTTTGCTTAATTTTACCAATGTTTATACTTTATTGGGACTTCCTAAATTGTCTATTCCTTATGTGATAAATCAAAATATAGTTGTCACAGGAACTGCAAGCTGTAATATAGAAAGTGGTAATATTATCAAGGTATATGCTAATCAATCCATTGATGTTTATGGCAAAATAAATGCCAGTGCCAGTTTTGGTGAAAATATTTATTTCACATCTATAAAGGATGATAGTTGGGGAGGTGACAGCAATGGAGATGGAGTTGCTAGTTCAGCAGCTAATAGTGATTGGTATGGAATTCGCTTTTATAATGCAAGCATTGATACAGCTTGTATATTAAATGCGTGTAAAATCAGATATGCAGGTTATAACAGTACCGGAGGTTTGTCTTTTGAAAATTGCAGTCCAACAATTAGTGATTGTGAAATAAGTTTCAGTTTTTCAGGTATCTATATTCAAATGGGTGGAGCTCCATTTGTTTCCAATATCACAATTCAAAATTGTACTTATCCTTATCTATATTCAGCAGAAGGAAATATTACCCTGACGGGTAGCCAAACCTATTCAGGGAATACACATTATTATGCATTGCTTAACTTTACTTATGTATATACATTGTTGGGACTTCCTACCATACCAATGCCTTATGTAATTAATCAAAACATTATAGTAAATGCTTTGGCAAGGTTTAACATTGAAAGTGGTAATATAATTAAAGTTTATGATTGGCAATATATTGATATTTATGGGATAATGTATGCCAGTGCCAATTCGGGCTCAAATATCTTTTTCACCTCAATGAGAGATGATAACTGGGGTGGAGACAGCAATGAAGATGGAATGGCTACAGCACCTTCTAGTAGTAATTGGTTCGGATTACGTTTTTATAATTCGAGTATCGATAATGCATGCAATTTGAAATTATGCAAAGTTAGGTATGCAGGAGCCAATAATAAAGGTGGGATTTCAATGTGGGATGCAAGTCCAACCATTGATTCTTGCTATATATCCGATTGTTATTTTGGTATTTATCTGGCCAATGCATCAAATCCTGTACTGACCAATAATACCATAGGTTCTAGTCAGATGACACCGATTGCGATGTCATTTGAAGCAGATCCTGTATTTACAAACAATAGTTTTTCTTTTTCAGATAATGCATATGATGCAATTGGTCTTATTGAAGGTTCATTAACAACAAATGCTACGCTTAAAATCCGCTCAGTAACCAGTATTCCGAATGTTACTTACTTAATTCTTGGAGAAATAACAGTCCCCAATGGAATTCAACTAACCATAAATAAAGGAATTGTTATAAAATCATATTACTATTATCATCGTTTTGTAGTAAATGGAACGTTGATTGCTAATGCTAGTCTCGATAGTATGATTACATTCACTTCAGCTAAAGATGACAATTTTGGTAATCCTGCTGATTGTAATAAAGATGGTGCTATCACTTCTCCTGCAGTGGGAGATTGGGGCGGAATTATATTTGCTGAAGGTAGTACCGGCATTTTAAATTATTGCAGAATCAAATATGCTGCAATTAATAATTATTATTTTAATACCTGTAGTACTGGCGAATGGTTAAACAATGCAGCTGTTGCAATGATAGATGCCAGTCCAACAATTTCCAACTGCGAATTTAAAGATCTTGTTTATGGTATTTCCTGTTACAGGGTTTCAAATCCAATATTAAGCAATAACAGTATGATAAATATCCAGTATACGCCTTTCTGTATATCAGGATCATCCAATCCTAGTTTCTCAGGTATTACATTTACCAATGTGGGCAGGAGAGCCATTGGTTTATTGGGTGGCTATGTTTGCCAGAATGGAACCATAAAAAAACGGGATGTTGCTGGTTATACAGACATCACTTATGTTTTATTAGCTGATATGTATATTAATTCAGGTACATATGTAAATGTAGAATCCGGGGTTGTAATAAAAATGAATAATAATACAACTATATATGTGGATGGTGGATTTAAAACTGACGGAACTATTGCTCAAAGAGTAGTTTTTACATCTATTCATGATGATAACGAGGGTAATCCTTTTGATTCGAATGGAGACGGAAATGCAACAACACCTGCAGCAGGTAATTGGGCTTCAGTCTATTTCAGGTCAAGCAGTGATGATGCCTATTGTTTTTTAAATTACACTAATCTAAAATATGCAGGTCAATCCGGTATGGGAGCAGTTAACTTTGAAAGTGCCGGTGGACGTCTTAAAAATTCAACTATTTCAAATTCATCAAATTATGGTGTATTTTGTAATGGTAATTCCACATCAATTATTGATACTGTAATTATTCAAAATTGCGGTCTTGATCCGATTGCCATGTCATTAACTTCTAATCCGATTTTTAGCAACATCACATTTGTTTCTAATTATAGTTCAGCAATAAAGATAATAGAAGGTACACTTTCAACTACAGCTACGCTAATTTCACGCAATGTTGCAGGTTTCACTAATATAGCTTACATTGTGGATCAACTTACCATTGCAAGCAATGCAAAATTAACAATTCAGCCTGATGTTGTAATTAAATTCAGGGGTTGGGGTTCATATACCAATATAACTGTTTATGGAAGCTTAATAGCAAAAGGTAGTTTATTACATAAAATATATTTTACATCTTTTAAAGATGATTCTAAAGGCGGTGATTCAAACAATGATGGAAATGTAAGCTCGCCCTATAAAGGTGATTGGGGTTATAATGGTTATGCAGGTATAC
>CAIUKU010000447.1 GCA_903899825.1 uncultured Bacteroidales bacterium
CCCAATTAATTTTATTAATCTTTTCGGTTATGTAATTTGTTGTATTTGAAATTCCATTGTTTTTTGATTTAAAACTATCCCAAAAATTACTATTCCTAACTTTCGGAGAAACTTGATTGCAAAAGTTGACAACATCGGTTATTTTAAATTTTACTGCTTCATGCGAACAAATAGCTGAATTTAGCTTTTGCCCTGCCATACCAATATCATGCTGTAATTCATCATCTTGTAAAAGTTTAATCACGCAATCTGCAAATTCATCAATGTCATCCGTTATCATCATTTGTTTGCCATGAATAGCTTCAAAGCCCTGTGCACCAATTGTTGTTGCTACTACTGGTACACCATGTGCCATAGCTTCGTTCACTTTGCCCTTCATACCTCCTCCCACTCGCATAGGAGCTACAGACAAAGCAGCTGTTTCAAAATAGGATATGGTCTTAGCTACATAGCCTATTACTTTAATACCGGGTAATTTCTCTAATTCATTTATTTCTTCAGTTGGATCACTCCCAATAATTAAAAATTCAGCATTAGGTATCACATTAATTACTTTTGGCCAGATGCAAGTGGCAAACCATTTTACTGCTTGCGGATTTGGATACCATGTATAACTACCAATAAATACAACATTGGGATTCCTCTTCCCTGGATTTCTGGGGTAAATCTTTACAATATTAGGTATCAGAAATACATTTTTAACACCTTCAATGACTGAAAGTAAATGAAGATCATCTTTACTAACTGCAATAGTAACATCTGCGGTTTTATAAACGCCCAGCTCTTTTTCTTTGGTTTGCAATACCTGAGATAATTCAATTTCTCCGAGTTGTGCCTGAGATTCTTCTCTTGCATAATGTACATCCACTGAATCAACTATTGTAAATGCCTGAGGTTGTAATATTCTGAATAATGGCATCGTTTCTTCTGCAACCCAGTATAAATTAAAATATCCTCCTGAATAATAATTCTTTTTAAAAGTATTTTTGAATGTATTTTTCTTTACAGGAAGTACATTTATTCCAATTTCTGATAATTTATCACGATACTGTTTTAATTCATCTGCATTATTCCATTCAACATGAGAAGGAAGCACACAAAAATCTATTTGCCAGAATTCTGAAAGAATTTCAAGTATTGAAACAAATCTCAACTCACCTGAGCTTCTGTCAGGACGGGGTATGTTATAGGAAACAACAAGTATTTTTGGTTTTAATTCCATTCTTAATAACTTAATTTTTTATAACTTTGATAATTCCTTCAATGAATCATAAATATTCTGCAAATATGCATAGCCATATTTCTCATCCGGTTCTAAATGAGCTCCTTCTGCCCATTCATTCCATGCATTTACAAATATGAGCCTTTCATCTGTATTCTCAAATCTTTTTATCGTATCTATTCCTGCATTATATACCCAATCTTTAAAGTCATCCGGATGATTGTTAAAAAAAATTCTGCTTTCATTTTTTCGCCTTGCTGTATTATCCCATGAAGGGCATACACACCTGAATAATTTGTATTCAGGAATATCATAGTTTTCACTGACATTCTGAACAGATTTCCAGTCATAAACAGTTGCATTGAATTCTTTATCAAAAGGTTTGATAATTTGTGTAAAATTCACAAGTTTAAAAGGATTCGGAGGGAATTCAACAGCTGCATCATAACCTATATCTTCAGGATTTATCTTCTCGAAAGATTCTACATTTGCTAAATAAATTTCACCGATACCATTATTTTTACACCATTTTCTCCATCTTTCGGCAGTTTTATTTGCTGAAGGCAATAAGCCGGGTCTGTATACCATTAATAAAGGTTTGCCATCGATACGTATATATCGCTTGTCTTTCATATACATTGAAACATGTTCTATAAAAGCCAGATCGTCTTCAGAAGAATGATGCTGTTTAATTAGAATTTCATTTTCCATTCCGTCCCATCTTCTTGTCCAGTTTTCGTTGGCCCATGACAAACAAAAAGGTAAATCTAATTGCTTGTTTTTTAAATAATTTTCAATTGGTTTTTCCAATAGTGTTTTTCCATTGAACCAATAGAAATGGAAACAAAATCCACCAACCCCATAATTTTTAGCTAATTCTACTTGAAATTCCTGCGTTTTTAGATCTAATAAATTATAATAACCTAATTCGGTAACTGGAATATGAGGCTGATAATGTCCTTCAAACAATGGTTTTGCAGGTTTCACATTGGTCCATTCGGTAAATCCTTTACCCCACCAATTATCATTTTCCGGAATTGCATGAAATTGTGGCAAATAAAATGCCAAAATTTTTATAGGCATTTTCAAGAGAGGTTTATTTTCTACAAAAGGAGTAAATTGAATGATCCTATTTACATTTTTTAATATCAATGCGTTATCAATAATTACATCTTCAGAGGGAAAAGATTCTATTTCAATTCCTTTTATTGCTTTAAAAAGACCTTTAAAGTTTTTGAAAAACTTTTGTTTTAATCTTTCTTTCATGTTATTTTTTAGGGGCAAAAGATGGTAAACAAATTTATTGATATACCATACAATCTTTATAAGTATTTGTTTCTTCGACTGATCTCTATAAAATTCATGAATGAACCGGAATGGGAATGTTAATCGCCATGATTTAGAATTGAGAATCTGATTTAATTCCTTATCCTTTTGAAGCAGTGCTTCTGTTTTTTGATTAAGTTCTTTATCCTTTTGAAGCAGTGCTTCTGTTTTTTGATTAAGTTCTTTATCTTTTTGAAGTTGTTCTTCTATTGTTTTATTTAATTCTTCATTCTTTTGTGCAATATTTTCTAACTGTATAAATAGTTCTTGATGCAGAGTATTTATCTGAATATTATCTTTTGATATAATATGGTTTAAAACAGCTATCTTATCAGTTAATTTATCAGCTAAAATTAATACCTGATTGTATTTTGCTAATTCGTATTCATATTTTTCTAATTCTTTGATAAGCACTTCATCATCAATCTTTGTTGTTATTGATAAGTCCATAAGAGTTGAATAAACATCTTTAAGTAATTCTGAAGATGCATTATCTAACTTCAAATCAGCTGATGTATAAGAAGTATGTCTAAGCTTTTCATCCAGAAAATCTGCTTTATAAATTCCAAGCTCATTAGTATCAACTTCAAGATGTAGCACATCCGCTACTCTTCTTAACTCTTTTTCAGTGTTTTGCATCAATTTGTCATAATCTATCACAATTCGATTACATCCTGTTGTACCTGACAAACTATTGATTACATGGGTTAACCATAAAAAATAACTCTTTTCAAAATCAAAACCATCTCGTTTTTCTAATGATTTTGCAACACTTAAAGGATGACGTACTGCTATAATATAACTTACATCATAGTTTAAAGATTTGAAGACTTCTTTCCAAAATGGTAATAATATCGAAATCCGGGGATCTTTAATGCCGTAAATAGTGGAATCGGCCACTTTTTGGCGCATCATTGCAACAGCACGTTCAAAGTAACCCTTTTGTCGAAGAAATTCGATTTCTTCCTGCTTTATGGGTACAAAGTAATGCCATTCTTTGTTAATAGTTTCTAATATTTTGTAGTTTAAATGGTTAATATCAATATCTTCCCAAAACCCTTTGTCATTGTTACCTTCGATAGGAGGTATAAGCCTGTTACCGAGTTGGACACCCAGACCTAATAAACCACGGGTAATAGCACTTGTTCCACTGCGGTGCATACCTAAAACTACTATTAATTTTTTACGGTTCGATATAGCAATATTTGTATGATTCATTTTTTCCATTCTGTTAAATCCCATGAAAGCATTTTTTCTAATTTTTCGATTTCCTCACTGAAAATTCTTTGCAATAACAGTTTATCTAATTTCTGCATAGGAGGATAATTATTTGAAAAGAGAATCTTTGGTTCAATATTATCGAAACTTTGAATTTCGAGAAATTCAAATATTTTATTTAGTGTTTCTTGATGATTTGACAGTAAATCTTCTGTTTTAAGAAAAAGCATTTGCTCTTTTGAAAAATATTGTAAGATTTTTTTTATCTGTTTTGTATAAAATCCTCTACAAATATAAGAATAAATTTTGTTCTGATTTTTATAAAACAACAATTGTCTGAACGGTTCTATTAATATTGCTATTCTGAAAGGCAGAAATTCTTTTTTCCTGTTGATTTGCATACAATAATTTGAATACGCTCTTTCAATTGGATTGCGTAAAATAAAAATTAATTTAATGTTAGGATTGTATTCAAATATTCTTTTTGCAGCTGATTTCCAATACATATATATTGGCGTGGCTTCCCCTTTTATTGTTTGGTTTTTATTTGGATTAAAGTAGTTATGATATTGATTATAATCTATTTGTTTGTTTTTAAAATTAGCTTCATTGTCAAAAAAATGAAGTTCTTTTTGCTTTGGAATAAAAATATTCGGGTGTTGAGCCAAAAACTTTGCCAAAGCAGTTGATCCACCTTTTTGAGTGCCAGCTATTAAAAAATTTACTTTCATTATTTTATTTCTTTTCTTTCAAATATTGATTAATTGCATCAAAAATAAAAAATACTTCCAATTGAAATTTCTCTAAATATTTTAGTTGAAGGCTTGCGCTAACTGTATTGAACATTCCCAATGGATAACAACACGCATATATTAAATTAGAATTTTAAAAGTTATAATCAAAAGTATAATGAAATTGATTTGAAGAAAATTTAATTTTGTTTATGTTTGTTTTCAAACTCAATAAATCTTTCAACTGAATAATTCAAGAATGGTATTGATTCTTTGGGAAGTTTTCCAAATAAAATAGATTCCAGGGTTGGAGGCGAAAAATCTTTGCCTCGTATTTGACGGTATTCATTTGTGAAAATTATACCAGGATGTTGATTTAACGGAGCATTAGTTGCAACACCACCATGTACCTGATGAAAAGTTCCTTCTCCTAATAATAAAACCAAGGTATTTATAGATTCGCAAGCTCTCTTGTAAAAATCTAGATTTACATAACCTCCACCAGGAGTTGTAAATGATTCACAATAACCGTTTATTTTATTAAATTCTGTTTTTTTTAAAGTGAGACAATTGCTCTCGTAAAGTGGTAGAAGCCATCCATTACTGCTCGAACCTGCTAATACAGAAACTGTAAATAGAATATTGCCGTTCGTTTTCCAATCATTTTTTTCCAATAATAAATCCTCTATTACTTGATTGTAACCTTCAGTAATAGATACTTTCTGAATTTTCGGACCTAAATGGTAAGCAACAGTTGCTACCAAAGGATTCTCATAAGCTTTAAATACCAACAAGGTAGCATTTATAATACCGGGACTTAGCATCCTTGCCCCATCAATGCAGATCATGACCAAATTTCCGTGTGACATGCTAACTGCGTTGTTAATAGCAGCAGCTGGTGATGGAGACGGCTTAAACCTGATTAAATGGAAATTTGCTCCAAAAGATTTAACAAATGTTTCTTCTATGGGAATTAGAGATCCATTATCAACTACTATGACTTCATATTCGTTTTCATTTGAACCTTTTTGATAAATGGAACTTAAAGTATATAGTGTGCGGCTTGCTTCACGTTGCATGTTATAAAGTACAACTATGACAGATAAAATTGGATGATTCATAATAAAAAGTATTTGTGTAAAAACTAAACATTTACTATCCTTTGCAAACTTTTGGGATTTCATTGTCTGTAAAGGAAAATTTGGATTTCTCCAAATTGGATTTCAGAATAAAGATTGATTTTTAACAAATGACTGATTATCTTTACTTCAGTATTTCAATAGTTACTAAAAAAGCATATTTTATCTTTCCTATACTACTTTTTTGTAAAATCTCATTGAGGAATGATTTTAACTTGTTTCAGTTTTTAAGTGATCAATATGCAGAAAATTTGTTAATATACTTAAAATCTTATATTTACAAAAAAAGCTAAATCTATTTCTTTTCGAATGTTAATAATGATTTTGAAATGGATAAAACAAAAAGCAGAAGTCTAAATCGTTTGGTTATTGAAAGTGTTTCTCTTGTTGCAATAATTTTTTGCAAAAATTCCCAAAGAATGATTTTTTTATATTTAATTGGTATTTTTAAAAATATATTGTTAAGATAGTTAAGCGTTTGTTTGTTCCAAATGTCAATTTCGGGATTTATATCTTCATTGATAAATTGATATTGCTGGAGAGTATATTTATTACAAAGCCAGTTTACATCTTCAGATAAACAGTCCCATACTTTTTTGCTATGTCCTTTTGAAAGCATTAATTTTTGACCTGGCATATTAGTTAAGTATTGAATTAATTCAGTTATTCTTTGAAGTTTAAATCTGTAATTTGTTGTTTTATAGGTATTAAATGCGTCTATAAGGTGAATAGTTTCATAATTGCTACTTTTGTTTTCTATCCTTATTTCTGACTTTATTATTCCAGAATTGTTTTCAGAAATTATTTCTAAAAAAGCTCCTGTTGGACCATAAGTATGAAGTATAATGTCTTCATACCTCAAAACAGAGATAGAATCTTGGCCAAAAACTTCAGAAATTATTTGAATTAAATTTCGATACATATGTGATTGAAGAAGAAGATTAACTGTTTGTTTTTTAATAGTAATACCTCTTGTTTTAACTCTTGTTTGTAATACACTTCTGAACCACGAAACCGGATGTCGACACATTAAAATTACTCTGATATTTACATTGGGATGTGTAATTTTAATTAAATATGATTTAAGTTTTACCAATTCATTTTTTGATAATAACGAAATATCTTCACCCGAAATAGTGAGTGTTTCGCCATGAAAATTTGCAATTTGTTTTTCAAACTGATTGCGATAATCTAAATGAAGCTTTTTGATTGATTCATCAGTGGTTATTCCTTTGCGAATGTTAATATGATATTCTTTCGGATTATTGCAAAATAGACTGTAAAAAGGGATAGAATGGTTATCAATGGGATCTTCCCCGATATTAAATTTTGGATATAATATACCTTCTTTAACTAATATTGAATGTTCACTATAAAGTGTTCTTTGGATGGTTGTAGTTGCTGTTTTATGTATGCCAATATGAAGAAAAATTTCTTTTATCATTTTACTTGTATCTTTTGTTTTTTATATATACATATGCTTATAGTTTGTTGTTATAAAACATTACTTATAAGTTAATTATTTGAATTTCAGGGTTACATTTAAAATCAATGATTCCTGCTGAATAAGTGTTTTCATTGGATAAAACTCTAAACATATAAGCATCTAATATGCGATGAAGTTTTATTTTGTCCACACCATCAGTTTTCCCTCCAACTCCTGCATTCAAAAAATAGACTCCCGGATTTAAATTACATTCAAAATAATACTCAACCTGAATTTTTGTGTTTGGAGCAATATAAGGTATTGGCTTTTCTGTTTTACCTGACGAAGTTCCTCCTCCTAATTCATTGCCTGTAATAGTTTTTATTAACATTCCAAAACCAACATCTGATACTCCAATATCAAACGATACATTATATACATAATAATATGATCTTCCGCTAATTAAACAATTGACCAATTCCCCTTTTTTGTTAATAATTCTTGGATTTTCTATTTTCGCACCTTTTGATTCATAGCTAATGGTACTTTCGGGTATGAGATTAGGATCGTAAAATTCATCAATATTTTCACTCGGAATTTGTTCAGAAGTTAAATTTGGATTTGAGAAGTCTTTTATAGTATCCTGATTTAGAATAATTGTTTCTTGAATTTCCTTACGAATTATTTTCCTGCTTTCACTTGGAGCATAAAGCAATCGTAAGTATTTGCCAATGATAATTTTGGGAATTCCTTCTAAAATTAATTCACCTTCATCAAATAAAATTGCCTTATCACATAATTCAACAACTGCAGTTGCAGAATGAGAGACAAAAAGGATGGTAACTCCTTTTTTTTTCAATTCTTCAATCCGGGAAAAACATTTTCTTTGAAATTTTTCATCACCTACACTTAACGCTTCATCTACTATTAATACTTCAGGATCAATCGCTATTGCAGCCGCAAAAGCTAATCTTATATACATGCCGCTGGAATACGTTTTTACTGCCTGGTAAACAAAATCACCAATATCGGCAAAACTTAGGATGTCGTCAATTTTGGCATCCATTTCTTCCTTTATAAAGCCCATTAAGGTTCCATAAAAGTAAATATTTTGAATGCCGGTAAGTTCTGGGTTAAATCCTGTACCCAATTCAAGTAAAGATGAAACTTTACCTTTTACTTCAATTGTACCTGAACTAGGAGTTAATACAGCTGCAATTATACTTAATAAAGTGGATTTCCCACTGCCGTTTTGTCCAATAATACCAACCGTATCGCCTTTTTTTATTTCAAAACTTACGTCATTTAATGCATAAAAATCTTTATGATATTTTTTACGCAATGGATGAAGTGCTTCTTTAAGTCGATCCCGGTGTGAATTGTATAATGGATATATTTTTGAAATATGATTAACTCTTATGGCAATATTATCGGTTGTCATTTTTGAAATTTAAGATAGATTTATAATACGTCAGCAAAATGAGGCGTTAATTTTTTAAAGACCAATGCTCCTGCTATAAAAATGATGATAGTGGTAGTCCAGAAAAAAATGGTCATCTGAATATTATGAAATATCCACGCTTTCGCAAGGAATGTATAGCGATAGCCTTCAATAATATAAAAGAAAGGGTTTAGCAAAGCCAGGTATTTCATATTAGTTGATAAAATAGTATATGGCCAGATAATCGGAGTAGCCCAGAATAATATTGATATTAATACGTTAACTATTGGTCCAATATCTCTTACAAAAACATTAATTGAAGAAATGAGCCAACCTAAACCAGATAATAAAATAAACGATGCAAAAACAAGGTAGATAATCTGTAACCAGTAAATTGTAGGCATAAAACCATAAGCCATTGCAAAAACTGCAATTATAATGATAAAAAACAAATGAATAATTAATGCTGTAAATATTTTTATAAAAGGGATGACAGCCACTTTAAAAGAAGTTTTTTTGATCAGATAGGAGTACTCTATCAGAGAATTAGAAGAAGATGTTATAGTTTCAGATATAAAAAGCCAGGGAATCATACCACTAATAAACCATGGAACGTATGGAAGTCCGCTACTGGTTGTTTTAATTCTTAATCCATAATTAAATGCAAACCAGATAACCAGTATCGAAACTGCCGGTTGAATAAAAGCCCAGGGCAAGCCGATATAAGAAGCAAGATATTTTTGCTGAAAATCCCGTTTTACCAATTGTCCGATTACATATTTTTGATGGTAAAGTGAAAGAAAAAAATAGTATAAGTTTTTTAGCATTAACATTTGACTTTTTTATATTGGATTATTAATTTATAATTTATTGACTGTAATAAGATTTTCATACTACTGAGACTGTTTTAAATATACTCCTTTTTCTATTAAATATTTGAAAAAATCTCTCCAAAGTAAGCAGCGAGGAATTTCCTTAAAGAAATTAAATAAAAAAAGAACTTGCTTGTATACCAGAATACTTTTTTAAAAGACAGCATATTGAAAAGTTATAATAAATCTGTCATATTTGTTTGAGTAAAAGTAAAATTTTTGTATAAATGCTTAGTCCTTTAACCAAAACCTTATATATATATTTTCCACCATATTTAACCTGGAAATACTTAATTGATAGGAGATGTAATGCCATACTATTCTTCTTTTGCATTTCTTTTTGTTTTGACAATGCTTTCAAAAATCCATTATACATTAAATCAATATTAAAACATACTGAATTTTCTTGTATTCTGTAGGTAGCCAAAATTTGATCTATAAAATAGACTTCAGGATTATGTGAAAAAATACTCATCCAGCAATCCCAATCCTCATGATTCATAAGCTTTTCATCGAAAAAGATATTTTTTTCTTTAAATATCTCAGATTTAAACAAATAACAATGACAGGGTATTGACATACTAAACTCCCAGTTTCTAATTAATTCCAGCAGATAATTTTCAGATTTAAATCTGGGATTCATATATCTTTTAGGGTATGGTATCGATAAATCTGAATCTATTGATGCAAAATAGTCACAGTAACTTAGTGCATAAGGGGACGTATTTTTTAACTGAGCAATTTGAATTTCAAATTTGTTTTTATCGATAACATCATCTGCATCAAGAAATTGAATAAAATTTCCTTTACTCTGTCTGATTCCAATATTTTTAGAGCTTGAAGGGCCTCCATTTTCTTTTTTTATATACAAAAATCTATTATCTACTGAACAATAAGCAAGAGCAATTTCTTCGGTATTATCAGTAGATCCATCATTTACAATAATACATTCCCAGTCTTCAAAAGTTTGAGCCAATATACTACCAATAGAATCTTTCAGATATTCGGCTTGATTAAAACATGGAACGATGACACTTATTTCAGGCATGAACTATAATTTCAAAATTTTTATTTAAATATTTAAGTCTATTTGTAAAATATCTTTCGGAAGAAGTTAATCAAAATTGTAATTCTGATTAATAAGATTTGAGAAAGTCTGTATAATAAAGTTGTAAACTTATATTTTCTTATCCGTTTAATTCTTATCCAATCAAATTCAAATTCCTTATAGTCTTTTAAAAATGCAGCTGGTATTAATTCGTTCAATACCTTTTCTCTTTCAGCCTTAACCAATTCTTTTTGTGTAGAACTTATTCCATACATATCATAATAAGCTACATCAATATCCATATATTTAATAGTGGCAGAATTTAAAACCAAAGTTTTTAGTAAAAATTTCCAGTCTGAAGCTATTTTAAGGTTTTCATCATATAAGCCATATTTTTCAAAAAGACTTTTGTGAATAAAACTGGATTGATGGCAAATAGTATTTAAATAGAAGGAATAAAAACTTATTTCACTACTACCCGGACCAATTTCCCGTTTTAATTTCCCGTTTTGTGTTTTAAAAATAATATTTCCATATAAAAAGTCACAATTTGTTTCGCTATTGAATATTTTTTGCAACACATTTTCATCAAACAGATAATCTCCTGAATTCAAAAAAAGCAGAAATTCACCCTTTGATTTCAATATACCTTTATTCATGGCATTGTAAATCCCTTTATCCGGTTCTGAAATCCAGTGAGTAATCTTCTCTACATTTTCTTCTATAATTGAAATACTATTATCTGTTGAACCTCCATCAATAATAATATATTCGTAATCAATATACGATTGTTCTATAATACTTTTAATCGTCTTTCGCAGACCATTGGCATTATTGAGGTTAATAGTAATAATAGATAGTTTTGGGACATTCATATAACTTGTATTATAAGATTCTCAACCAATTTAATAAAAAATTCGTTCAGTTCTTCTTTAAATTTGGATTTAGTCTTCTTGAATTGTTCAATACTGTTTTATATTGATATATTTGATATGCAAGTTTATGAAAACAAAATCTGTCAACTAAATAAGACTGTATCATTACACCAAAATAATCTTTTTTTACATTCTGAAACAAAATAACTGCCAATATCCAGCGAAAAAAGAAATAAAGCTTTTTTAAAATAGTATGATTTTTATATTCTTCCTTTGATGCTATAAAATATACATTTAACACTTTTTGAGCAGTTTCATGCCCTTTCAGCATTTTCTTGAAATAATCCTGCGTCAACCTTACTTCTGGTATAAAATGCCTAAGTCTGAGTCTTTCATCATAGTACAGTTTATAACCTGACATAATAAACCACTGGCATATTTCTGTGTCATCACCAGAACTTAATTCTTTTGCTTTACGGCCACTTAATAATGAAACCAATCCAAGTTCAAAAAAGTTCATCAATAGATTCTTTCTCAATACAAAACCAGCACCCCATACATACCCTCTGGAGGTAATATCTCCACTTTTAGTATTTTGCTTACCCACCGCATAATTCCCTTTTACGTCTTCAAACCAATCAGGAAGCTGCATTTCACTCACAACTTCTGTTTGTCCACCCAAAACCCCTATTTCAGGATTAGTATTCATGATTCCAAATGCCGACTGAACATAATCCGGTGCTAACCAGTTATCATCATCACAAAAAAGTATATACTCAAATGTTGCTTGTTCAACTCCCATTTTGCGGGCTGCAGATAAACCTGGAATTGGCTGGTCAACTACCTTAAAATCTGCATTGCATGAATATCCCCCCCACTCATTTGCAGCAACAATAGAAGTATCATCCGTTGAAGCATTGTTGACAACGATTACTTCCCATGCAATTTCTCTTTTTACTTCCTGCATGGCAATATGACGGAGTGTTTCAGGTAAGCGCAATGCACTGTTGTAACAACATATTATAATTGAAACTCCTTTCATCTATTTTTTTATCCTCATTTATAATAACTTCCTATATAAATTTAAAATCTTTCTAGGCATCCATGTTAATGCTTTAGCAATAAAATATGATTTGCTATTAATGATTTGCTCATAAGCACTTAAAGTTGAATATCCTTTATAATAGCTTGTTAATAAATATTCCTTTTCAAATTTATATAAAAGTAATATGTCAAATATTTGATTTATATATTCATTTTCGTAACTTTTTAACTCAGGTGTATCTTGAATTTCAACTAGCCTGGCTTTTGCAAATTCAAAACCTTTCAAAAAGATTTTATTATATAGATCTTTTTCAATTGATAAATTATTTATAAATTCCACATGGTATTTAAAACATTGTAAAATACTTTCATAATATACTTTTTCACGTACAGCTTCTGTAGATTTATCATGTTTTCTATAATAGTAGAATGTATTGGAAACAATCGATATTGAATTTAAGAAAAAAGTAGCTTGTAAAAGAAAGATATTATCTTCAGCATTTCGAATAATCCCATATCTAACTTCATTTTTAAGCAATCCCTCTTTCTTATATATACCCGTACAGTGTTCATAATCAAACAACAAACAAAGTGGTATGCCTTTTCTTATGCCATTTTGAATTCTTTTGTTCAAGTCTGGTTGTCTATGTTTGCTTCCATCCTTATGTACTTTAATCTCTTCTGCTTTTGCAATATCCGTTTTATTTATTTTGGCAGCCCGATATAGTTTTTCATAATAATCTTTATCAACCCAGTCATCAGGATCAACAAATCCAACAAATTCCCCTCTTGACATGTTAATACCAATATTTCTGGATAAGCCTTGTTTTATATTGGTTTTGTTATTGAATAAAATTATTCTATTGTCTTTTTTAGCATATTCATCGCAAATTTTAG
>CAIUKU010000448.1 GCA_903899825.1 uncultured Bacteroidales bacterium
ATTATGATTAATTATAGAATTCTAATTGTTTTGATTTTAGGTTTTATTTTCTCGATGCATGTTAGAGCTGATGTAAAACTACCATCTATTTTGAATGATAACATGGTCTTACAGCAAAATTCTGTAGTTAAATTATGGGGTTGGGCCGATAAAGGTGAGGAAATAACTATCAAACAAAATTGGACAAATGAAATTATTACTACGATTGCTAATGATCAAGGTAAATGGTTGACAACAGTCAAAACTATTGCTGCTGGAGGTCCCTATCAAATAGAAATTGAAGGAAAAAATAAAATAATTCTTAATTATATTTTACTGGGAGAAGTATGGATTTGTTCAGGACAGTCGAATATGGAATTTACTATCAATATGCTGGGTGGATGGGAGTATTATAAAAAAGAAATTGAAGATTTGTTGCAGTATGATTATAGCAATGTAAGGTTGTGTCAGATAGAAAAAGATGCTTCACCTCTGCTGAAAAATGATTGCAAATCGAATTGGATGAAAGCAGACTCTTCAACTTTAGGAAACTTTAGTGCCACTGCATGGTTTTTCGGAAGAGAATTGGCTAAAAAATTAAAAGTTCCGATTGCTCTGATATCTACAAACTGGGGCGGTAGTCCTGCGGAAGCATGGACAGAAAGTTCTTTTCTGGCAAAGGACAAAGATTTGTCATATTATATGACAAAAAAAGGTAGTGAACCTTATGCTACAGTTCATTCGATGCATTACAATGCAATGATTTACCCACTTATTAATTATGCTATAAAGGGAGCAATCTGGTATCAGGGAGAGGCAAACATCAACGAAGCTGACCTTTATACAAAACTATTTCCTGCTATGATAGAGAGTTGGAGGCATGCATGGAAAATCGGGGATTTTCCATTTTATTTTGTTCAGATTGCACCTTTCAACTATACAGGTGGACACAATACTTCTGCATATCTGCGCGAAGCTCAGTTGAAAGCATTGAGTATGCCTAATACCGGAATGGCAGTAACTTTGGATATTGGTGATATAAACAATATTCACCCGAAAGATAAACCATCCGTTGGAAAACGACTTTCATTGTGGGCATTGAATAAGACCTACCATCAAACAGATATTAAAGTTTATTCGGGTCCAATTTATAAAAAAATGAAAGTTGAAGGATCTAAGATTCGATTATACTTTGACTATGCAAATTATGGCTTAATGTCGAAGCATAATTATTTATCCGGATTTACAATTGCAAGCAAAGATATGAATTTTATCCCTGCTGATGCGTTAATAGATGGTTCTACATTGTTAGTGTCTGCAAAAACTGTCAAAAATCCCCTTACAGTAAGATATGCGTTTACGGATACAAGTACAGCAACACTGTTTAATATAGAAGGACTTCCCGCTACTTCCTTCCGTACAGATAATCAGGTTTTCTTTAACAGGACTGCTTCTTTAAAGTATATTTCAGATACCATATCAGGAAATATTTATGCTGTTTTAGCTGGCAATGATATAAATACCCAAATACATTATACGGTTGATGGCAGCGAACCAACCTATCATTCACCTGTTTATAAAGATAAAATCCTAATGCAGGA
Organism: uncultured Bacteroidales bacterium; assembly: GCA_903899825.1. GTDB lineage: Bacteria > Bacteroidota > Bacteroidia > Bacteroidales > JACABE01 > JACABE01. The sequence continues at coordinate 1,581 of CAIUKU010000448.1, forward strand.
AACCACGATTTTAAAGGCTAAGGTATTTAAAGGGATGTTATCTTCAATTCATTCGCTTGAAGCAAAGTTCAACAAACATTTTGCATGGAAAAAGAAAGTGGAATACATAACAGCATTTTCATCTCAATACAAAGGAACTCCTAATGGTTTGACTGATGGTATAAGAGGTTCTACAAATTTTCTGGATGGTTTATGGCAAGGATTCCTGGGTGATGATGTTGTTGTGAAGATTGATATGGAAGTTTCCCAGTCAGTAGAAAAAATAAATCTGAGTTTTTTGCAAAATATTAACTCCTGGATATTTGCTCCTTTGTACATTGATGTTTATACCTCTGAAAACAATATTGATTATACATTTTCCAATTCAGTCAACAACACTACTGAGCTTACAAAAGAAGGTGCTTTTATCAAAGATTTTGATATTGATATGAAACATCTTAAGGCAAGATATCTTAAAATTCATGCTAAAAATATAGGTCTTTGCCCTTTATGGCATATAGGAGCAAATAATAAAGCCTGGGTATTTATAGATGAAATAGAAGTTTACTGAAAATTTTTATTTAAAAAAACGAAATAAAATTATTTAAAGAATTTTCCCGTCTTTCATTGTGACTTTTCTGTCGGCCATGCCGGCAAGTTCTTCATTATGTGTTACTATTACAAAAGTCTGATTAAACTTATCTCTTAAATTGAAAAATAATTGATGCAATTCTTTGGCATTTGCTGAATCCAGGTTACCACTTGGTTCATCAGCTAATATTACATCGGGCTGCATAATTAATGCCCTGGCAACAGCCACTCTTTGTTGCTCTCCGCCTGATAGTTCTGATGGTTTGTGATCGGCTCTATCTCTTAATCCTAAGTAATCAAGAATTTCCATTGCCTTTACTATGGCTTCTTTTTTATTAATTTTTGCAATAAATGCTGGGATACAAATATTTTCAATGGCTGTAAATTCCGGTAAAAGATGATGAAACTGAAAGACAAAACCAATGTGTTTATTTCTGAATGCTGATAGTTTCTTATCTTTTAATAAACCCATTATTTGATCATTAATTTTCAGTTGACCTTTGTCAGCTTTATCTAAAGTTCCTAAAATATGAAGCAAAGTAGATTTGCCAGCTCCTGAAGCCCCTACAATTGATACAATTTCTCCTTTATTTATTTCTAAATCAATACCTTTAAGAACCTGCAGATCTCCATATGCTTTATATATATTGAGTGCTTTTATCATGCCTTATTGTTTTTTACAAAAATACGTAAATTCCCGATTTTTGCTTTAAAAAATTGTAGAATTCATTACTTATAGTAAAATATTGAAAAAAAATAAACAAAATTCAATATTTAAGGTTAATAATTTATACTTTTGAAAATCAAATAAAATTTAATATGAATCTACACGAATACCAAGGCAAACAAATCCTGAGAAAATATGGAGTTCAGGTTCCTGAAGGGATAATAGCAAATAATTCTGATGAAGCAGTCAATGCAGCAAAAATCTTGTATGATATGACAGGCTCAGGCTTTTTAGTAATAAAGGCTCAGGTTCATGCCGGGGGAAGAGGAAAAGGAGGCGGTGTTAAACTTGCCAAAAACCTTGAAGAAGTTCGGTCTATTACCCATGCTATGATTGGAATGCAGTTGGTAACTCCTCAAACATCTGCTGAGGGTAAAAAAGTCAGTAAGGTATTGGTACAACAGGATATTTATTATCCCGGTCTTACTGAAATAAAAGAACTTTATATGAGTGTATTACTCAATCGTGTTAGCGGACATTTTATGCTGATGTATTCCCCACGAGGAGGAATGGATATTGAAAAAGTAGCTGAAGAAACACCGGAAGAAATTTTCACCGAAGAAATTGATCCTAAAGTTGGTTTGCAGCCTTTTCAGGCGCGAAAAATCGCTTTTAATCTGGGTTTAAGCGGACAAGCACATAAGGAAATGATAGCTTTCGTTACATCATTATACAAGGCTTATATTGGCTCTGATGCCAGTTTGTTTGAAATCAATCCGGTTGTAAAAACTTCAGATGATAAAATTTTTGCTGCTGATGCCAAAGTGGTAATAGATAGCAATGCATTGTTCCGTCATCCGGAAATTGTCGAAATGCGTGATTTTTTGGAAGAAGATGCCATAGAAGTTGAAGCCAGTAAATTCTCTTTAAACTATGTAAAACTGGACGGAAACGTCGGATGTATGGTAAACGGTGCCGGTCTGGCAATGGCAACAATGGATATTATTAAGCTTTCAGGAGGAGAACCTGCCAATTTTCTAGATGTAGGTGGTTCAGCCAATGCTAAAAGAGTAGAAGAAGCATTTCGGATAATTTTAAAAGATCCAAATGTAAAAGCTATTTTACTCAATATATTTGGTGGTATTGTTCGTTGCGACCGTGTAGCTCAGGGAGTTGTGGATGCATATAAAAATATTGGTGAAATTAATATTCCGATTATCGTTCGCTTACAGGGTACCAACGCTGTGGAAGGGAAAGCAATTATTGATAATTCAGGATTAAAGGTATTTGCAGCTATTTCATTGGATGATGCAGCCAAATTGGTGACCCAGGTTTTGAAATAATAAACAAATCATATTATTTACAATTTTTTTTACGAAATTTGCAAGCTGTTTAATAATGTTAAACAGCTTGTTTTATTTAAACTATTTATTTTTCAATTATTTAATGCAATCAATCATTTGATATACAGTCTATATTATTAGTTTTAGGAAAAAACTTAAAACTTAAAACTTTTTTTTACTTTAAACTTAAAACTTTTTACTTATTTATGCCATTAATCAAATCAATTTCAGGTATCAGGGGAACCATAGGTGGTCAACCGGGAGAAGGACTGACTCCATTGGATGTAGTTAAATTCACTGCAGCTTTTGCTTCATTTATTAGAAAATCATGTGGAAAAGAACGTTTAAAATTTGTAGTAGGCCGTGATGCACGAATATCAGGTGATATGGTTAATCTATTGGTAACAGGTGCACTCAATGGAATGGGAGTGGATGTATTAGATATCGGACTTTCTACTACGCCAACCGTTGAAATAGCTGTTACCGATTCAAAAGCTGATGCCGGTATTATCATTACTGCCAGTCATAATCCTAAGCAATGGAATGCCCTGAAATTACTCAATAACAAGGGTGAATTTATCAATGCTGCAGAAGGTGCTGAAGTTTTAGCGAATGCTGAATCAGGTAATTATAGTTTTGTAGATGTGGATATGATAGGTAGTTATTCTAAGGATGATACCTATATTCAAAAACATATTGATCAGATTTTAAAACTTCCTTTGGTTGATGTTGATGCCATTAGCCGGGCCAATTTTAAAATTGCAGTGGATTGTGTAAATTCAACGGGTGGAATTGCCATTCCATCTTTATTGAAAGCACTGGGAGTGAAAGAAGTGGTGGAATTGTACTGCGAACCCAATGGCTTGTTTCCTCACAATCCGGAACCTTTGCCTGAAAATTTGACTGAAATAGCCAAAACGGTTATCCATTCCAAATCAGATTTAGGTTTTGTGGTGGACCCGGATGTTGATCGCCTGGCGATTATTTGTGAAAATGGAGAAATGTTTGGTGAAGAATATACTTTGGTGGCTGTTGCCGATTATATTTTGAAAAATAAATCGGGAAATACTGTATCGAATTTATCTTCTACCAGAGCTTTGAGGGTTGTTACAGAAAAAGAAGGCGGAAAATATACAGCTTCAGCTGTAGGAGAGGTGAATGTGGTTGAAATGATGAAAGCCAATCATGCGATTATCGGGGGTGAAGGCAATGGAGGCATTATTTATCCTGAACTTCATTACGGTAGGGATGCTTTGGTTGGTATTGCCCTGTTTCTGACACATCTTGCCAAATCAGGTAAAAGCTGTACTGAACTGAGAAAAACATATCCAGATTATTTTATTTCCAAAAACAAAATTGAATTATCCCCTGAAATGGATGTAGATCTGATACTTGCAAAAATACAACAACTATATAAAATGCAGCCTGTAAATACCATAGATGGAGTAAAAATTGAATTTGACAATGAATGGGTACATTTACGAAAATCCAATACAGAGGCAATCATTCGCATTTATTCTGAAAGTGATTCAATAGCTAAAGCCAATTTACTTGCTCATAAAATTATGGATGATATTAAGAAAATTATGTGATTTGTTGATTTTTAATTTGAAAATTTTTTAATTTGAAAATTTGAAAATGATGAATGCCTTAAACTGTTTTTTATAGGTAGCTTTATGTATTTTTGAATTGAATCCTTGTGTTCTTTTGCTTATTTTCCATTAAGTTAATTGCCTGCTTTCCCAATTATCACATTGTCTAATTAACCTATTATCAAATTATCCCATTTTCAAATTGATTTATTTTCAAATTGATTTATTTTCAAATTATCCCATTTTCAAATTTTCAAATTGATTTATTTTCAAATTATTTTTCCGTTCAGTATGACTGTTTCCACTTTATTGCTTCCGTAAGAATAGGGCATAAATTCATAAGAAGGAATGGGTTTTGTAATAAATACATTGGCTGTTTTTCCTATAGCAATGCTGCCCAATTCTTCGCTAACACCCATGGCATAAGCACTGTTGATGGTAACCGCATTAATGGCTTCTTCGGGAAGCATACGATATTTGATACATCCCATTGATAGTATCAGTTGCATATTACCGGAAGGGGAGGAGCCCGGATTAAAATCACTGGCCATGGCTACTGCCAGTCCTGAATCTATCATTTTACGAACCGGAGCATATGGCATTCCCAGAAAAAATGCAGCACCTGGTAATAAAGTAGGCATGGTTTCAGAATCCAGCAGGCATGCAATTTCTCTTGCTCCTGTATATTCCAGATGATCTACAGAAAGTGCGTTATATTTAACACCAACCTGAATACCATTGGAATAATCCAGTTCATTGGCGTGAATTTTAGCTCTCAAACCGTACTTCATACCTGCCATCAGCATTTTTTCGGTTTCTTCTTCTGTAAAAAAGCCTTTATCACAGAATACATCTATAAAATCAGCCAGCTCTTCGGCTGCCACCATGGGGATCATTTCATTGATGATTAAATCAACATATTCACTTTGTTTTCCTTTATAGGCCGCAGGAACAGCATGAGCTCCAAGAAATGTGGCTTTTATCGTCAAAGGACTGATTCCTTTTAGTTTTTTAATAACCCTTAGCATTTTCAGTTCATCTTCCGTTGACAAACCATAACCACTTTTTATCTCCACTGCACCTGTTCCATAAGCAATGATTTCTTTCAATCGTTGCACAGCCGTTTCCACAAGTTCTTCTTCAGAGGCTTTATGTAAGCGGAGAGCTGAATTTAAAATACCACCGCCACGTTTAGCAATTTCTTCATAAGAAAGACCTTTTATTTTGTCGATGTATTCAATTTCACGGCTTCCGACATATACCAAATGTGTATGTGAATCACAAAAACTAGGGAAAACCATTTTACCTCCGGCATCTATCAATTTAAGTTTGTTGTTTTTTAAAATGCGATCCAAACTTTCCTTATCCGTCATTTTGCCGAATGCTGAGAATTTTTCATTTTCAATCAATAACCATGCATTTTTGATTGTCTTTAAAGCTGACATTTCTTTCCCTTTTAAAAACAATTTAGGCTTGGTCTCAGCACCTATTAACTCCTTGATATTTTGTATTAAAATTGACATGTTTAAAGATTTGATGATTTGGATTTTAAAAGCATACAAAAGTAGTAAAAATACAGCTTATATAAATCTGAAATTCTTTGTTCATTCAATTTATCATAGCCAAATACACTTTAAAGTTTTTTTTCTCTTTCTAAAAACCTCACAATCTATAAATTAATAGCTTTTTTAATGAATACATTTATTCTTAAATCCCTGATGAAATTTTTCTTATTTTTTCAGCTCAAATTGATTAAAAAGTACGAAATTTACCGCATCAAATCATTTAAAAAATTCTATCCATGAAGAAAACATTATTTTATGCAATCCTCTTGCTGTTGATTGGCACCCAGGCCTGCAAGAACAAAGAGAACAAGTCAACTGAAAATCTTATTGCTAAGCCTCAAATCACCGTGAAAGATGGCATCATGACACCTGAAGCCTTATGGTCATTTGGTCGCATTGGTGAAGTGAGTGTTTCGCCTGATAAATCTACAGTTAGTTTTACTGTTAAGTATTTTAGTATAAAAGAAAACAAAGGCAATGCCGAAATCTATTCAATGAAAATTGATGGCAGTGACTTAAAACAACTGAGTAAAACTGCCGGCAGCGAATACAATGTGGTATGGCGCCCTGATGGTAAAAAAATTGCCTATTTGTCTGCTGAAAACGGAAGTTCACAGATATGGGAAATCAATCCTGATGGCAGTGGGAAAAAGCAAGTTACCAAAGAAGATGGTGATCTCGAAGGTTTTAAATATGCACCCGATGGTAAAAATCTCTTGTTTATTAAACAAGTTAAAATCGATTCAACCGTCAAAGACCTTAATCCCGACCTCGATAAAGCCAGTGGAAAACTTATAACCGACCTGATGTACAAACACTGGGATTGCTGGATTGAAAGCTATCCTCATTTGTTTGTGGCTAATTATAGCGATGGAAGTATCAGCAATCCTCTGGATGTAATGAAAGGCGAACCTTTCGAAACACCCAACCGTCCTTTTGGAGGCATGGAACAAATCAACTGGAGCAATGATGGTAAAGTCATTGCTTATACTTGTCGTAAATTGAAAGGAGTTGCCTATAGCATTTCAACCAATTCTGATATTTATTTGTACAATCTCGAAAGCAAAACTACGGTAAATATCAGCGAAGGCATGAAAGGCTATGATATGTCTCCTGTATTTTCTCCGGATAACAACAAAATTGCATGGGAAAGCATGGAACGTGATGGTTATGAATCAGACAAAGTACGACTGATGATTTATGATGTCAAAACCAAAGAAATTAAAGATTATTCCAAAGATTTTGATCAGAATGTTGCCGGTCTAGCTTGGTCGGAAGACGGAAGTAAAATATATTTTTGCAGTGATTATCATGCAAAAGATGATATTTTTGAATTAAATATTGCAGATGGTAAATTCCGCAAAATTACAGAAGGTATCCATGACATGACATCTGTAATTCCGGCAGGAAAAGTTTTGCTGGCTACCAGAATGTCGATGTCACATCCTGTTGATATTGTTACTGTAAATCCAACTGATGGGAAAATTACCAAAATAAGTAGCATCAATGATGATTTACTGGCTCAGATTAAAATGGGCGAAATAAAAGAAACATGGATAAAAACAACGAATAATGAAGATATGCATGTTTGGACCATTTATCCTCCGAATTTCGACAGTACCAAAACCTATCCTACTTTGTTGTATTGCGAGGGTGGACCACAAAGTACGGTAAGTCAGTTCTGGAGTTTCAGGTGGAATTTTCAGATGATGGCTGCCAATGGCTATATCATCGTAGCTCCCAACCGTCATGGTTTACCAGGTTTCGGTCAGAAATGGAATGAGCAGATCAGTGGTGATTATGGAGGACAGAACATGAAAGATTATTTAACAGCTATTGACGAAGCCTGCAAACTTCCTTATGTAAACAAAGACAAACTGGGTTGTGTGGGTGCAAGTTATGGTGGTTTTTCTGTTTATTGGCTGGCCGGTAATCACAACAAACGTTTCAAAGCATTTATTGCCCATGATGGAATGTTTAACCTGGAAGCACAATACCTTGAAACCGAAGAAATGTGGTTTGTCAACTGGGACCTGGGTGGAAATTTTTGGGATAAAAACAATAAAATAGCTCAACGCAGTTATGCCAATTCTCCTCATCGTTTTGTAGATAAATGGGATACACCGATTTTATGCATACATGGTGAATTAGATTACCGTATTCTGGCTTCACAGGGCATGCAGGCATTCAATGCTGCCAAATTAAGAGGTATTCCTGCAGAAATGCTGATCTTCCCTGACGAAAACCATTGGGTATTAAAACCCCAGAATGGTATTCTCTGGCAACGGACTTTTTATAAATGGCTGGATAAATGGTTGAAGTAAGCTACGCAAAATTTATAATTTAAAATAATTAACCCCCGGGTTTTATGAACGCGGGGGTTAATTTTTAACTTTAAATACCTTTGAAAATAGATGAAAATAAAAAAAATAGGTTGGATATTCCCATTGTTAATAACTGGATTTCTTATCATTTCAATTGCAGGATGTAAAAAGGATGAAACAAGCCCTGAACCAAAACCAGAACCAATTCCGCTTGTTCAAAAATTTACTGATATTGATGGAAATGTATATGATACTGTACATATTGGCACTCAGATTTGGTTAAAACAAAATCTTAAGGTAACTAGATACCGCAATGGTGATACAATTCTAAATGTTAGAGATAATACTGAATGGCAATACAAGATAACAGGAGCCTGTTGTGATTACAATAATAATGCAACTTATAGTTCAACTTATGGTAAGATTTATAATTTTTATGCAATTATCGACAGTCGTAACATTGCTCCTTATGGTTGGCATGTACCGTCTGATGCCGAATGGATGACGCTGATCAACTATTTAGGAGGCGACAATATTGCTGCAGATAAACTAAAAGAAACTGGTTCAGCACATTGGACTGCTCCAAATACAGGTGCTTCCAACGAAAGTGGTTTTACAGCTTTACCCGGAGGTAACAGGAATTATAACGGTGGCTTTGCTGATATTGAAAATTTTGGTTACTGGTGGAGTGCTACACTTCGTTACTCATACAGTGCATGGTTTCAGGGTATATATTGCGGCAGCGCAACTGTTCATAGGGATGCGTATCCTATGTCCGGAGGATTATCAATCCGATGCATTAAGGATTAAACATAATCTGAAAATTAATTTTTTTTGATGCTGATTTAAGATTGAAGTATATTTTCTTAAAGTGCTATTTATTACAAATGGAGCCATAAAAATGGTTTGTTATTATAAGCTGAAACTAGCTAAGGTTTTAGAAGATTAACAATCCTATAATTCATTAAAACTTTTATATTTGCAAAATAACCTTGTAAAATTATAATTTA
>CAIUKU010000449.1 GCA_903899825.1 uncultured Bacteroidales bacterium
CAAAAACAACAGATATAAAAAATGTATTTAATTATAGATTTACAGTTCATTACTTTTCTTTTCTAAATATCTAAACCAAGTTGTATTGAATAAAGAGTATTGATAATAGACTGTAAAAATACTAAATAATTAATTTTAAAGTATTTTTTTGATAAGAAAAATTATTCTTTGTTACAATAAGAGAATTATATCCGGTTATTTACATCTTCACGCCTTTACAATATAAATATCTCCTTCATTCTTTCATGGATTCCCCGCTCCATTCTTAAGTCTGAGAACCATTCTCTCATTCAGTCGATGTTTATTTTGCTCCCAAAAATACCATTCAAAAATTAAGTATGTTTTTTGAACCGCATTTCAATAACCTGCCGGTTACTGAGCTTGTCGAAGTAAAGGATGCCGCTATAATCAGGTTCGCTAACAACTTTTTGGCTAGTACTAAAAGCTTTCTGGCCAGTATGAAAAATCCTGGCTCAGAAAGATTTTCTTCATCTTTGATAAACCATCATCAACAGGAGTAAATGAAGTATTTAACCCTGTTGATCATTACCTGCAGCCGAAGAAAAAAATCTTTACTTAAAATGAATCAGGCTGAAAAAGCCCGATTCATTTTAAGTAGATTTTTTTATACCCTGAACAAAAAACTAAACGTTCAGGAGGAAGCAGCCTGAAAAACGGCTGTTTCCTCCTGAACAGTTTTTTGGTTCAGTCTTGTATTTGCTTACCTCATGCGATAAGCAAATACGCTGAAGCTTCGGAGTCAGGCATTGAAGAAATGCCCGACTCCTACGCTTCGCTAAAGGTATGCTGAATCTTTTTGCTATTGGCTTCGCCTCAAAAAGCACAGCCAAGACATAGGACTTTAGGCATTTACAACAATGATATTTGTAAATTTAGGTTTCAGATTGCTATGAAGAAGGAAGTCCTCTTAAAACCTTGAGTAATTACTCAGAAAGTATACGGTATAATTCAAGGTTCAGGTAGTAATGATGTCCGCCTATTTCTTTCTTCTCCAACACTTGCATTTCACAAAGCTTATTCAGATAATCTCTTGCTGTATTTTCCGCATAAAGACCGGCTTCTACCAAATGTTTTACTTTGGTAAACGGTTGAGTAAACAATATTTCTATCAGACCCTCTGGATTACGAAATTGACGTTTATCTTTTTTTACAAAATCCAGAATTGAATCTTTAACAGATACAATTTCATTAATTTTATGATAGGTAACATTAGATGTGTTTTCAACAGCTCTCATCATAAATAATAGCCAGTCTTTCCAGTTACCTCTTTGAGACACACCCATTAATCCTGAATAATAATCATCCTTATGATCTAAAACATAACGACTCAGAAACAATATTGGCACATCAAGCAAGCCTTTATTCGTCAAATAATGGATATTAAATACACGTCCTGTTCTACCGTTTCCATCACGAAAAGGATGAATAGCCTCAAACTGAAAATGTGCAATAGCCATTTTTAGTAAATGATCAATTTTAAAACGTTCATCATCATTTAAAAAAGTTACAAGATTTTCAAGCCTGCTTTTAATAATATTAACACCCTTAGGAGGAGTGTAAATAACTTGTCCGGCATGAGGTCCGCTACCTCCCTGTTTGATTGCAGTATTTAAGAAATCAGGACGAATCCCATCCTTGGTTTGTTTTATCTCCTGAAATACATGAATAAAATAATACTGATTAAATGCTCTGGATTTTTGCAGGTAGTTGTAACCAGACCATAAAGCTTCCCTATATCTTAAAACCTCTATTGGAGCACCGCTAATTTCATTGTTCTGATCACTAAATGCCTTATATAACTCATCATCTGTTGTGAATATATTTTCAATTGCACTTGATATCTTTGCTTCTTGTAAACTAATTGAATTAATCAAAAGCCCCTGGTTTGGAATGATAGCACTTCGTCCATGAAGCCTTGCCAATGCTGCTTTTGCATCACCAAGCTTAGTTAAAATTTCTGTTGTTTGATAAAGTTCCTCATTAATTGGTAATAAAGGAAGATCATTCCATGGATAATTTCTGTCAGGATTGATTTGATAAAGTGGTTCTTGCATTAATTTATCTTGTTTTTAATGTTTACTCTAATTCTGACCTCAAAAGTAATACTTTTTATTCAACAAACATTAAAAATGTTATAAATTAATGTTTACTCAGATTTTGACCTTAAAAACATATTTAATAATATTGAACATACAATTTATGATTTTAATATCAGTATTTTGGCCAGCTTTAATTGCCAGCTCCTTCATTCTACATCATTACGCAGTTTCGTATTAGTTCCTCATACTACAAACTGCTCATTCGTATTCATTCAGTCGCTTCCAATTATACGCCCCACGAATACACATGAATAAAACAAAGAGGTTTTATTCATAAGTATTCTTTTGCTTACGCACCATTTATCATACATTCTTTATTCTACTTATCTGTTAAAGATATTGCCCTGCAATATATACTGCTCATTCATTACACTTCATTACGCTCAAGGGCATTCGTTCCTCATGCCACCTTTCGCTCATTACGTTTCATTCAATCGCAGCCAATATTGCTCCCCACGAATACCGATACACAAACCCCTAACGAAGATGTTAGCTAGGTTTGTGCATCCGTATTCCTTTTGCTATCGCACCTTACACCATTATGTTGTAAAAATTAGATCAATTGAAATTGGTGTAATGCCGATCAGAAAGATGTTGTAGTTCCAAGAACGATAGTGAATTGGACTACTACATATTTCATTTCGGTATGATACATGCTTTCAACTTATTTGCTAGAGTTCTTTTTTTTTGGTATGCTTAATAATTGTGCTGAATTACACAAACATTAAGCATGTATTTGTTAAGGATATCCAAGTGAAGGACTTCGATATCCTTTATGAATTTACTTCGTAAATGTATATGGTATGCTTCGCATAATTTATATCTATTTATTAAGTAATATGGAATGTTTCGCATATTTATATTTATTATTTAATATGGTAATGAGAAATTATGTTTCCAGAAAATGGAAACAATTTCTCATTGTCATTAAGGTTGTAGGTCGTGAAAGACTCCCAACAACCATAGGACCCGCCACGCAGGGGCGGTCTGCCGACAGCCTGAAATCGACATATACAGCCATTTGTAGCTATTTATAGTAATTATTTTTTAAAAAATATATACCTGCATTACAAGGTTGTAAAGTTCAAAAACAGCCTTAAAAACATCCTTAAAAACAGCCTTTCATATTTCCATTATATTGGTTTGGAAATTTCCAAAAACTTAGGGCGGGGCACGTTGAAGATAGAGAGTAATGGGTGAAAAACCCATTATTCTATCTTTAAAAAATTGTTAATCAACAAACTAACTCAATTTATGTAAGTAAGAGCATGTTAAAAGCCTGAAAAACAGCGTATTAATAACTTGAAATTATGTTAAAAAGTGTTAATTTAACAATAAAATAACTGAATTTATTTTGTGGAAAATCATCAATTGCGTACCTTAGATATGTTGTTCGAGGAATGAGAAAGGAAGTTCAAACCGTTACAACCACCTGAAATACAGGTGTATAAAAAAGTTAAACCGGAGAAATCCACAGAAAAGCATAAGGAACTTAGCAAATATTTGACATATTGAAAATCAGTTAATTAGCAGTGATGCAATGAACACTAAACCCCTTTTTTATACGGTTGAAAATAGACTGTAGGAAATGCCGAACATTTGAAAAGGGACAAAACAAAATTTATAACTTATTAAAATTCAATTTATAAACCTAAATTTTTTTATTATGGAACAAAAAAAAGTAATACCAAAAATTAAAGTAAAGGTAACAATGACAAAGGTCGAACCTGGTCAGCTTTATAAAATCGGAAGTAGTAAAGATGCTTTTATTTGCTTTAC
>CAIUKU010000450.1 GCA_903899825.1 uncultured Bacteroidales bacterium
AAGATTTATTTATTATCAATAGTAATTAATATATTTTTGATACGTTACTATTTAATAGGTTTAAAATTTGAAAAAACAGGAAAAGCAATTTTATTTGTGAGTTTTATACTGGTCATTGTTTTTTTTATATATTTTTCTAAAAAATGAGGTATTACGTTATTGCAGGGGAAGCTTCAGGGGATTTACATGCCTCCAATCTAATCAGAGAATTGATCGCAATTGACGATGCTTCAATTTTCAGAGCATGGGGAGGTGATTTGATGCAGGCACAGGGAGTAGAACTTGTAAAACACTATCGTGACCTGGCTTTTATGGGATTTGTTGAAGTGATTTCAAATTTAAAAACGATACTCAACAATATTGAATTTTGTAAAGAAAATATTACTGAATTTCAGCCGGATGCAATTATATTGGTCGATTATCCCGGTTTTAACCTACGCATTGCAGAATGGGCACACAAAAAGGGAATCAAAGTCTTTTATTATATTTCCCCTCAGGTATGGGCATGGCATCAGTCAAGGGTTAAAAAAATGAAAAAGTTTATTGATCATCTTTTTGTAATCTTGCCTTTTGAAAAAGATTTTTTTAATTCACATGGGATGAAAGTTGATTTTGTAGGTCATCCTTTGCTTGATGCCATTGAAAATCATTCCATAGATAAATTAAATGCAACTGCAATTGAAGCTTTTAGAAATTCTTTTACAACAGAAAAACCAATCATTGCACTACTACCGGGAAGCCGAAAACAAGAAGTTAAAGTAATGCTTCCATTGATGATAGCGTTGACAAACTACTATCCTCAGTATAAGTTTATCATTGCCGGGGTGAATACCCTTCCACATCAATTGTATGCTGAACTGATAGAAGATAAACCCATTGAGGTTGTATATGGTCTTACCTACAATTTGTTGAAATCTGCTTATGCTGCATTGGTTACTTCCGGTACTGCTACCCTGGAAACTGCATTGTTAAATGTCCCACAGGTAGTTTGTTACAAAGGGAATATAATTTCCTATCAAATTGCCCGTAGATTTTTAAAAGTTAAATATATCTCATTGGTAAATTTAATAATGGACAAAGCTGTAATTAAGGAGCTTATTCAAAATGATTTTACAATCAATATATTAAGAAAAGAATTTGAAAAAATAACTGAAAATGAATTATTTAGAAGTCAACTCAGAGAAGAATATCAGTTATTAAAAACGAAATTGGGTGGGAAAGGTGCTTCTGCTAAAACAGCTCAACTCATTGTCGGATATTTAAAATAATAAATTACAGAAGATTACACATGAAACGAGCCATGTGAAAATATTCACACACATGAGTATGTTTATTTGGCGAGTTCCATCGGCGAAATTTGAACAGGATTAATAAAATTAACTAACTTAACAATAACCATTACAGTAATTTAATAAAATATAAACAGATGAAATTACTCAAAATAGCCTGCCTTTTTATTTTTATAATGATTTCAGCAACTTTGTTTGCTGCTGATTTTAATGTGAGAATTTATTCACAATACAATATTAAGTCTGTTACAATTACCTCTCTTGTTGGGAAGTATTCTATCAATGGGGATGATCGTCTTTTGACTGAAATTGGTAAAAACGAGATACTCACCATCAGTATTGAAAAAACTAAGCTTAGAATAAAGAAAGAGAAGGAAGATTTCGGCTTGTTTTCTACACTGGAAATTTCGGGTGATGGCTTAAAGAATATTTTTAAAATTAAACCCCTCAATCAGGATGTGAACGAACGTATTTATGACGATGACCTTGAAATTTCAATTGAAAAAGGAGTGTTGAAGATTATTAATAATTCAAATATTGAGCATTATGTTGCAGGTGTCGTACAATCAGAAATCTTGGGAAGTTGCGATTCGCTGGAGTTTTTTAAAATTCAGGCCATTATTTCAAGAACTTATGCCATCAATAATATGATGAAACATTACAAGGAAGGTTATAATTTATGTGATGATGTTCATTGTCAGGTGTATAAAAGCAGATGCAATAATTTTCAGATTTTAATGGCCACAACCCTTACAGCAGGAGATGTCATTGTTGATAAAAACAATCGTATGATTTCTGCCGCTTTTTGCTCAAATTCAGGAGGTGAAACCATTAACTCTGAGGAATTATGGTCAATTCCAACTACCTATTTAAAAGCAGTGATTGATACTTTTTCCAATGGCATGCGAAACAGCAGTTGGGAACTGAAAATGCCTGCAAGAGAATGGCTTAAATACCTGAAAGATACCTATAATTATCCGGTTGATGACACGGCTATGCATAGAAATGCATTTAATTTCGATCAAAATGAAAGGAAAATGTATTTTCATGATAGTATTCCGTTAAAAGATATGCGTAAAACATTGGCTCTTAAATCTACTTTCTTTTCGGTTAAAAAAGAAGGCGAAAACGTTGTCCTGAAAGGTAAAGGATATGGTCATGGCGTTGGCTTAAGCCAGGAAGGTGCCATCAAAATGGTTAAATATAAGTATAAAGCGTCTCAGATCATTAAATTTTATTATAAAGACGTTGATATCATCAATTACGAGGAGATTAAAAAATTAGATTGAGTTGGAAGACAGAAGTCAGAAGTCAGAAGACAGAAGACAGAAGTCAGAAGACAGAAGACAGAAGACAGAGGATGGGAAAAAGTTTTAAGTGATCAGTTAAGTTTTAAGATATTGATGCCTGAATAATGTTGATTGTTATTTCATATAAAAAGTCCGGAGAAAGACAGCCTTGTAACAGTTGCTTCAATCTCCGGACTTTTTTACTTTCGACTTCCATCTTCTGACTTCGTTCTTCCAACTTCTTTCTACTTCTCCAGCTCCGTCATCAATTCATCGCTCATTTCCATATTGTGGAAAACATTCACTACATCATCGTCATCTTCAATCACGTCAATCAGTTTCATTACTTTTTTGGCATCGTCTACACTGATTTTTTCCATGTTTTTAGGAATTCTTTGCAATTCAGCACTTTCGGCAGCGATATTTAATTCTTCAAGCTTTTTTACCATGGCACCAAAATCTTCCAGGGCAGTGGTAATGGTGAAAAATTCATCATCAAGAGAAATATCTTCAGCTCCGGCATCAATTAAATCGAGTTCCACATCTTCCAGATTAAGATTTGCCTGAGGGACTGAAAAAATTCCTTTTCTGTCAAACAGAAAACTTAATGAACCATTGGTACCTAATGAACCATTGTATTTGTTAAAATAAGAGCGGATATTACTTATCGTTCTTTTTTCATTATCTGTTGTACATTCTATAAAAATGGCAATACCATGAGGAGCATAACATTCGAAAGTAGTTTCTGAGAAACTTGCCGAGTCTTTATCGGAAGCCTTGTTAATGGCACGCAACAAATTTTCCTTTGGCATATTTGCCCCTTTGGCATTGGAAATAGCCAAACGCAAACGTGGATTGCCGTCAGGATCGGCTCCGCCTTCTCTAACAGCAACTGCTATTTCCTTTATGATTCTTGAAAATATTTTAGAACGTTTTGAATCCAATGCTCCTTTTTTGCGCTTGATGGTTGACCATTTATTATGTCCTGACATTTTTTATATTTTTAGGTTTTTCTAATGATTTGGTAAAAGTAATAATTTTTACAAAAATAAAAAAAAAGTGTCGATAATAATCGACACTTTTTTTGAAACTAAACTTAAAAATTGTGAGAAAAAAAGCTTTTAAAGAAAAGCTTTGCCTTTATTACCATCCGGCAAGTGTAACACCAACCGTATAAGGATACAATTCCGGTCCTTTATTGTCTTTAAACATAGGTGTAATAGCATAACTTGCAAATAAATTGACAGGACCCCAGCCTATTCTGACTTCTGCATCTAATTTGATGGGGTTCAGATAAAAATCGCTGTAGACTTTAGGTTTATTTCTTTCGCCATCCTCAAAATGAACCTGTTTGGAGTGTGAACCAATTTTGTATCCGAAAACGCCACCAACTGCCAGATGAAATTGTTTCCCTTTCTTTTTAGCGGTTTGATATTCAAGAAAGAGAGGAACTCTTACCCAGCTTTCAACGAGCTTGCTTTTGATATAACTGTTGATTGCCGTATTATGGTAACCGTAAATGGTAGCAGAATCAGGTGAAAGCACCACGTTGTCGCCAAAACGGTAGTTGTTCCATTGTATACCAACACCTGAAACAACACCGAATCTGTTGTTGATGATATTGGCATTGAGTTCAAAAATATTCAGATTAACGGCTACTGATTTTACTTCATTCAATTTCAGAAATTCATATTTTGCAGGCAGTACAGTTCCAAAATCTTTATTTACATATCCGTTAAATGCCAGTTCAAATCCAGCCCAATGCCCTCTGAATTTATGGACGTAGGGTTTGTTTTTGTCTTTTTTGCCGATTTTTACATTTCCATTATCGTTTACTACCATTTCTGTATTCCCAAAGGATATTTTGGTTTCTTTACCATCAATAACTTCAATGTCATTTCCCAGGATAGAGACACTGGTTGTATCATTGCTGTTGTAATTTCCTGTTTTTCTATGTTTTGTTCCGGTAACTGAATTTTCACTTAACTTATCTTTATTGATATTGGCACTGTGAAAATGTACAGTATCAGGTTCTTTTTCATAATTAAGCGTGCTGACACCTGTCATATCTCCTGTTAATTTATTTTTTACATTTACATTGGCTTTGGCGGCACCACTTCCTTCTATTTCCATATTCTGAAATACGATTTCGTCAGCATTCAGTTTCGCAGCTCCGCCTAAACTTGCAATGTGTTGTATACCCTTCCCTTTTAATGTAAGTTTAGCAGCACCGGATATGTCGGTTGTCAATGTTTGTACATCTAAATCCAGTTCAATTTTTGAAGCTCCGCTTGCAGTAATGAGTAAATTATCGAATTTTATTTTGTTCTGTGATTTTACTTTTGAAACACCACTGGCTTTGATAAAATTCAGATTGGGGCAGCAAATGTAAATTTTATCATTGCTAAGATTGTTCTCACCACCATTTATCGGATTTTTGATTTCGAGTATGCCATTTTTTACATTAAAACATGCACTTTTGTCTTCATCTTCCGCATCTTTCTCCATTTTTACACTTTGAACACTTCCGCTGCTAAGGTATACATTCGATAAACTTCCGGCATCTATCCCTGTAAAAGCGGGTAGGCTGTATTCTTTTAAATTTTGATTGTCTTGTTGAGCCACTACAGTTGCGCATAATATTAACATCATTAGGAGCGCAGATAATAATTTTTTCATTTGTTTTGATTTAATAATTAAGAATTTTTTGATTTTTCAGTGTGACGGTTGAAAGCAAGGATTTGTTACAATACAATTTTATTTGATGCTAACTTTTTCTTCCAATGCAAGGTAAGTATCTTTGGCAGTGCTGCTTATTTCTTCTATTTTTGTAAACCCAAGCACAGCGACATTTTTGAGAAAACCGCCGGCTTCAGCTATGGGTTGGCCTTTCAACAGATCGGTATCGAACTCAAAACGGGAAGGTTTTTCCTTGTCCGGGTTTTTTTCTTCTGAACGATTGTTTGTTTGTTCATCCTCTAATGCCAGTAAAAGATTAATGGAAGTAAAATAATTTCTGTTATTTTCATCAATGTATAAGTTAGAACCCGCCTCATTTATTTTTTGTACAGTTTTCGGCAGCATTGAAAGAACTGAATAATCCGGCTTTGCTGATGGATTTGTTTCATGGAAAACATCTTCCTTAAAAGTTTGTTTTTTTGCAGCTTTGTGGTGAACTGTTGATAGTAAATTATCATTATTCAATTTGCCCTGTATTGGAATTTTGTCTGAATGCGCGATCTTACCATCGCTGGTGTTTTTTGTCTGAATTACAGCTGAAGTAACTGGTTTAACAGCGTCATTGTTAATGAAATAATAGCCGACTACACTGATCATGATCAGCAGGGATGCAGCAATGGATGAAATCTGATAGATGACTTTTTTGTTGAAAACCGGACTGAAGATAGTGAACTTTTTAAGTTTATATTTATTTTCATAAACAATCGATGTGTCGGCTGATAGTTTTGCAATTTTAAAAAGGTGGAAATCGTTATTTAAATTAGGATGTTGTGCCAGAAAAATTTCCAGTTGTTTTTTTTGTGCAATGCTTAAATCTCCTTCAACAGCTGCAATAAAAAATTCTCTGTAGTTAGAAGTTGTGATAAGAATAGGAGTGGAGGCATTTATTTTCTTTAAGCTTTCTTTAAATTCAAATTGTACAGCTGATGCATCGGCTATACATATTTCTTCAAACTGATCGAATTCAGCTTTGATTTCAGGATTCATCTCCAGAAAAGCGAATAATTCCCGCACTACACCTGGTGTAAGCTTTCCTTCATAGTAGTCGAGTATATAAATTTCGTAATTGTCTTTGTTAATTTTCATAATTTTATATTACGCTTTCGAGTTCTCCGATGTAATTTTTTAAAAATATTCTAGCCCTGTAAATATAAACTTTAACCTGTGATTCGTTGAGATCAGTAATTTCACCGATTTCTTCATAGCTATAGCCTTCGTAATCTCTGAGCAGTATCACTGATTTTTGTATTTCGGGCAGTCTTTCCAGTGCTGCATCCAATACTTCTTTTAAATCCGAATAGTGGTTTTCTGTTGTCATATTTTTCAGTAAGGCATCGTCCAGGGTAGTTTGTTTTTTTTCTCTCCTGATATGGTCGATCATCGTATGATAAGCTGTTGTAAATAAATAGGAGCGTGCTTTTTCATAACTTATATCAGCCACTTTATCCCACATTTTGATAAACGAATCCTGCACTACATCTTTCGCTTTTTCTTCATCCTTTATGTTCTTGAGGATAAAGCGATAAACGCCATCTGCAAAATCATCTACACACGTATTGTATTCTGAAGTAGTCATTCAATTTGTAATTATTTTCTCACAATTTTTATTGTCTGACGAATAAGTAATGCGAAAAGTTACAGCGAAGGTAGGAAAAAGTTTGTAAAGTTTATAAAGTTCGTAAAGTTCGTAAAGTTTGTGTTCTCCATATATTATGGATAGACATAGAAAATCATGCAGTTATCATAATATTTAATGAAGGACATAAACATAAAATATGTTTCTTTTATACCTATGCTATATGTGCAAATAATATACTCTATCACTAAATCAAACACTTCTTTTGCTGAGTTTCTGATTGCAGTATAACAAAAAAGCTTGCTCAAATCATCGGGCAAGCTTTTTATAATATAGCTGTTGTCAGTATTTAGCAAGCAAACAAAGGGAAAGGTTTCATTAGTTCGTTTACTCGGTTTCTAACGGAAAGAATTACATTTTCATCGTTGATGTTTGAAATTACTTCATCCACCAGATCCACGATAATTCCCATGTGTTCTTCTTTTAATCCACGGGTGGTTATTGCAGGTGTACCTACTCTTAAACCTGAAGTCTGGAAAGGAGAACGGCTGTCGAAAGGAACCATGTTTTTATTAATGGTAATATCGGCTTTTACCAGGGTATTTTCAACCACTTTACCGGTAATTTCAGGAAATTTACTTCTGAGGTCAATCAACATCAAGTGGTTATCGGTACCTCCTGAAATAACTTTATATCCTTTAGCCATAAATTGCTCAGCCATTTTAGCTGCATTCTTTTTTACCTGTTGGATGTATTCCAGGTAACTGTCAGATAAAGCTTCGCCGAAAGCAACGGCTTTAGCCGCAATTACATGTTCCAGCGGTCCACCCTGTATGCCTGGGAATACAGCTGAATCCAGTAAAGCTGACATCATTTTTGTTTCACCTTTTGGTGTTTTCAAACCCCATGGATTTTCAAAATCTTTTCCAATAATGA
Source organism: uncultured Bacteroidales bacterium (assembly GCA_903899825.1). Taxonomy (GTDB): domain Bacteria; phylum Bacteroidota; class Bacteroidia; order Bacteroidales; family JACABE01; genus JACABE01. The sequence goes on from CAIUKU010000450.1 coordinate 7,830, forward strand.
TTAAACCACCACGGGGACCTCTTAATGTTTTGTGAGTGGTTGTTGTAATGATATGACAATGAGGAACCGGGTTGTTCAACAAACCTTTGGCAATCAAACCACTTGGATGTGAAATATCAGCCATCAATATTGCTCCGATTTTATCGGCAATGGCACGCATGCGGGCAAAATCCCAGTCTCTTGAATAAGCAGAAGCACCTGCAATGATCAGTTTAGGTCTTTCTCTCAGCGCAGTTTCTTCCATGATATCGTAATTGATAAGGCCGGTTTCTTCTTCTACACTGTAATCAATTGCTTTGTAAAGTATACCTGATGAATTTACCGGAGAACCATGAGAAAGGTGACCACCATGCGATAAATTCAGTCCCATGAAAGTATCCCCTGGTTTTAAACAAGCCAGCATAACAGCCATATTGGCCTGAGCACCTGAATGTGGCTGTACATTGGCCCATTCAGCACCAAAAAGCTCTTTGGCTCTGTCAATGGCCAGTTGTTCTGTTTGATCTACTATCTGGCAGCCGCCATAATAACGCTTACCCGGGTATCCTTCGGCATATTTGTTGGTTAACACCGAACCCATTGCTTCCAATACCTGTTGACTGACAAAATTCTCTGAGGCAATCAATTCCAGTCCATGCATCTGACGCTGACGTTCTAATTCTATCAGGTCAAAAATTTGTTGATCTCTTTGCATAATGCTACTCTAATTATTTAATGTGTCTAAAATTCAATACTGCAAAATTATGAATTTATTTGTGACTAACATCAAAGATTTCTAATTTCTTGCTTTAAAAAGTACTTAAAGTACTTAGAGTACTTAGAGTACTTATAAGTATTTTAAGTACCTTATAAATGTTACTAAATTGCTTTCATACTAATTTAAAATCCTTATTTTTGTACACAACTAATATAAGCAATACTAATGATAGCTTTTGAAAAATTTACACTTGAAAACGGGCTCAGGGTATTGGTTCACAAAGATGAATCTACACCTATAGTAGCCGTAAATATTCTTTATAATGTAGGAGCCCGGAATGAGCATCCTGATAAAACCGGATTTGCTCATTTATTTGAACATCTGATGTTTGGCGGATCTAAGAATATAGCCGTTTTTGATGAACCTCTCGAAAGAGTAGGAGGCGAAAACAATGCCTTTACCAATAACGATATCACCAATTATTATTTAACCCTCCCTCAGCAAAATTTAGAAACTGCATTCTGGTTGGAATCCGACAGAATGAATGAGCTGGCTTTTTCTGAAAAAAGCCTTGAAGTGCAACGCAATGTGGTGGTTGAGGAATTCAAACAACGTTATCTGAACCAGCCATATGGCGATGTATGGCTTTTACTTCGTCCATTGGCTTATAAAATACATCCCTATCAATGGTCAACCATTGGAAAAGAAATTTCGCATATTGAAAATGCAACGATGGAAGATGTAAAAGCTTTTTTTTACCGCTATTATCGCCCGAACAATGCAATTATGGTGGTTGCAGGCAATGTTGATGTTGTACAAATAAAGCACTTAAGCGAAAAGTGGTTCGGGAATATACCGCCCGGAGATGAATTTCAACGCAATATTCCTTTTGAACCACTACAGACAGAAGAAAGGATTTTAAGCGTTGAACGTGATGTGCCTTATGATGCTATTTATAAAACCTATCATATTTGTAAACGCACCGATAAGGAATACTTTAGTTTTGATTTGATTTCTGATATCCTTTCGAATGGCAAATCCTCAAGATTTAACAATGAACTGGTTAAAAAACAAAAGCTATTTAGTGAAATAAATGCTTACCATACCGGAGATATCGACAATGGACTTTTTGTAATTTCAGGAAAACTACACCAGGGGATTGAAATGACAATTGCTGAAAATGCGATAGATAATGAAATTGAAAAACTTAAAAACGAATTTGTAACAAACGATGAATTACAGAAGGTAAAGAACAAAGCAGAATCCTTAATGGTGTTTTCGCAAATGAAAGCAAGTGATAAAGCCATGAATTTGGCTTATTTTGAATTATTGGGTGATGCAAACAAAATCAATACTGAAATTGGGAACTATAGGAATGTAACACAAGAACAAATTAAAACATTGGCTATTAATACATTTATTAAAGAAAATTGTTCGAAGTTATATTATTATTCAAAAAAACAATAACGTCAGGCACCAAAAATAGTTTTAATACTGTCTATAGGCTATAAATGATATTTGAAGAGGAAATAATTTGCGGATGCATAAAAGGAGATAAAAAGGCCCAAAAAGCCTTGTATGATAAATACTCAGCCAAAATGCTGGGTGTTTGTTTAAGGTATTTTAAAAACATTGATGAAGCAGAAGATGCTTTACAGGAAGGATTCATAAGGGTTTTTAATAATATTGATAAATTCCGCAACGAAGGTTCATTTGATGGCTGGCTTCGTCGAATCATTGTTAATACGGCGCTAAATTATTACAGAAGTAATTTAAAACATTATTATTCAATAGATTATGATGAAATTGAAGAGGTTGTTGAAGATGCAAAACTTTCATTTGATAGCTTAAATGTTGAATTCCTTTTAAATCTAATTCAATCATTACCGGAAGGATATCGTTTAATTTTTAACTTATACGAAATTGAAGGTTACAGTCACAAAGAAATTGGAATAATGCTCGGTATTTCTATCAATACCTCCAAATCACAATTAATGAAGGCAAAAAAATATTTGCAGCATAAACTGATAACAAAAGTAAAATAATACAAAATGGAAACTGGAAAAAACATGGGAGATATATTCAGAGAGGTTTTCAAAGATTATGAGAAAAAGCCCTCTGATAAAATATGGGATAATATAGAAAATGCAGTTAAACCACAGACTGTGCCACAAATAAATTTTTTTAAACCCATCAACCTTATGATTGGTAGTGCTGCAATTATTGCGGTATCTATCCTTCTATTCTTTATTGTATCCAATAAACAATCTCAAACGCCTCGTGCTGCATCAGATAAGGAACAACTTGTTGAAAATAAACAAATAACCCCAATTGTAAAAGATCAAAGTCCTTTGCTTATTTCTTCAAAGAAAACAAATGAATTACATAAGAACAGTATAACAATTCAAAATAATACTGTAGAAAACAATGTCACCCTCGAAAAACCTGTAAAAAAACAAAACATTCACGATTTAATAGCTCAGGTAGATAATAATCAGTCTGTTACAGGAGATGTTGTAAAACAAAATGCTTTAAATACGAAGTTAGTTTCAAAAGCAACAAATTCAAACACGAATCAAAAAAATATTGAACCACTTCAATCTCCGGTGAATAATACGATTGTTTCCAGGAGTTTACCTATTTCAACGATTAGTTTTTCTCCTGATCAAACAATTTGTAAAGGTGAAAAAGCGACATTAAGTGTAAATGGCGGAATTTCTTTTTTATGGAGTACAGGCGAAAAAACTCAGTATATTCTAGTAAACCCTTTGTTGTCAACAGATTATAGTGTAATTGTAACGGATGAAACCGGCAATCGTAAAACAGGATTAATAACTGTAACCGTTGCTGATTGTAATGCACCCTTTATTCCGAATGCCTTCTCTCCGAATGGTGACGGGAATTCAGATGTATTTAAAGTCTACGGGGATGCTATCCGTAATTTTGAAATAATAATAATTTCTCGTTCCGGACAAACGGTTTTTGCTTCTAAAAATGTAAATGAGGCCTGGGATGGTACTATTAAAGGAAGACCGGCACAGGAAGGCGTTTATGTTTATACAATAAAATATATCAACGAATTAAATAAAGAACAGGTCATCAGCGGACATGTCACGCTGATCAGATAAACGAATCCTGTCACAATAGTATTCATGAGACAACGTTAAACCAAATGGCTTAATTAAAATTCATTAATACTTGGTTTATTAAAAAGAACACTTTTAAAATACAATACTGTAACTAATAACTGAGCCTATAATTAAATGAATCAAAAAATTAATCGCAGTTTTTCGCCCGAAATTCAATCTATCAATCCCGATTCTTTCGGGATTGATAGTTTAATGCCCTTAAAAAATCAATTCAGCAATGGAATACCTTACTACCAGATCAATAAAGGAACTCAGGATGTTTTAAAGATTGAATTCCTTTTTAATGCAGGCACATATTTTCAGAACATCCCATTTTCCGCTTTTTCCACCCTTCAATTATTGACAGAAGGAACATCCTCATTTTCTGCTGAAAAAATTGCAGATGCCCTTGATTTTTTTGGTGCATATATTGAAAAAGAAATAGACAGAGATTTTTCGTCAATTACGGTTTATTGTCTGAGTAAACAGCTTGTACATATACTTCCCTATATTGAAGAAATAATTAAATTCCCTGTTTTTCCTGAAAACGAAATTTCAATTTTTAAAGAAAAACAGAAAAGCCAATTATGCATTAATAATCAGAAAGTTAATTTTGTAGCCAGATCAAAGTTTACTGAGATAATTTTTGGAGCTACACATCCTTACGGACAAAAAGCTGAAATCGCAGATATTGAAA
>CAIUKU010000451.1 GCA_903899825.1 uncultured Bacteroidales bacterium
ATGCAAAACCATAAATATCAAAAACATTAAAAAACTGTTTTGACTTTTTTGTTTAGACTTATGCCATTAAACTAAACCACTATAGTCTTAGATACTGTTTTTAATTTTTATTAACAAAAGTATATTGCTTACTATCAACGCTCTATATCAAAGTCAGTTCGAGGAATAATTTTGCACAAAAAAAGTAATATTAAATAACGTTTTGTTAAGAGAATAAGTAGCCATTCGACTCCGCTCATGGAGACTTAAGAAAGCATAATGAGCAACATAACAAAAAACGTCAATGATAACTTGTCGAGAAGCGCTTCGCACTCAATGTGACCCACGTAAGGTCTGGTCATGTGAAATAAATGCTGTGTAAACGGAATTTATTTTGTATCGAGACCAAACCAAATATTACAAATTCTTAAAGCTCATAAGTTTTTCAGCATGAAATCTTTACAATAAATCATCATAGCGTTAACGATGGGTTGCAGCCATTGAGTTTGTCGAAATGATCGAAGTGAGAAACAACAAAGCAATCTAAATTATAGATTGCCTCCCCTGAATCAGGATCGCAATGACGAAAACGTAGCACTTGTATACAGGCAGGCAGGAAGCTTCAAAAATAAAACCTACAAAATGAATAAAATACGAAATTTCCCCTTAAGTTAGCGCTCATACAGATAAAAATAAACTTTTAACTCATATTTGCCAGGACGATTATTCAATGTCAGATTTGGCTTCACTTTAAAATCGATATTAAAAACAAATTGACTGTAGTTTGTTAAATAACTGCCTGCGGTATTTACCTGATCATTATTTAATGGCAACGCAGCAGGGCAAGGATTCACTGCAACATGCGCAGCGATATCGTCAATGATTAAAATCTCATCTTTATGCTCTCCCGGCAAAGGACCAAATTGTACAAACACATCATTTATCGGTGTATTGCATGCATTGTAAGCACGTGCCCACAACAAGTCAATTGGAGGAACTGTACCATTTAAACCATAATTAACCATGTTTGCCCAATCGGTTAAAGCAGGAACAGGAAGGCTGCCCGTATTTTCTACCCTCATTTTTAAACCCCAGATACAAGGAGGAGAAATAACACCATCGGTAGCAACTATCTTTAACTGAACTCTTCCGGCAATGGTTTTCCCAGAAACATAATCAGACATGTTATCGAAAGTAAAATCAATACTGATTGGTATTTCAGAATTTGTTCTCAGGTCTAGCACAGCACAATGATCTTGTGCAAAAGCATGTTTCATACAAAATAAACAGAAAATCACTATGACCGAACAAACTCTCACAATATTATTTTTTGATTTGCTAAAGTAATAAAATCATTTTAAATTCCCTAAAAATAAAACATTAAAACAAAAAAGCCTATCCAATGGATAAGCTTTTTTAATTTAATTAATTTACACAAATCATTGGTCTTCTAAAAGAACATATTTTGCATCCATGGTATAAACTCCTGGCTCTGCATATTGAAGTCCAGTTAAAGCAACAGATGTTAATGGATTATTAGTCCCAGCCAATGGAAAAACAGCAGGTAATCCAGGTAAAATTCTATAATCTATTACATAATAGAATGGTGATCCGGCAACACCATTTGTTAAGTAGCTACCAGCGGGAGCTCCTGCAGCATTAACACCAGCACTTATACCACTGGCACCTTGAATATACTTTTCTCCAAGACCTGGAGCTGTATATGGAGTACTAGTACCAAAAATACTATTAGTACCTGCAATAGTAGTGGCTGTTGTATAATTTGCAGTATTGAAAGGACTACTGTAATCAATAGGTTCACCAGCAACTGATGATGCATAATTATTTGCTCCATACTGGTGTAATTCAAGTGCTTGTAGAGGTATTGCAGACACAGAATTAATATTAGCACCAGCACTATATGAAATCTGTTGATCCCATGAAGTACCATTCATTGAAGTACCAGCAGCATATAAATCCCATGTAACAGATGAAGAAACTTTCAAAATGGTAGCTCCGTATTTTACAATACCTGAATAATATTCGCGGATGTCGTCGAATACAAATTCAATATGGTCTGGAGTAGTCATACTTAATTGCAAAACAGGCTGCAAATCCATGGTAACAGTAACATTTTGCTCATCGATTAACTGAGCTTTTGAAGCAGTAGCAAAAAAACCTACAACTGCTAATAAAAGAAATAATTTTCTCATAATAAATAGATTTTGGTTTATATTAAAATTTCAAATTAATTATATTAATTTCCCTTGATGTAGCGAAGGAACGCTTGCAATAACCCCATGCTGCACAAAGCCATTGCTGAGTTTTTTCTCTTTCTCTTTTTTCTTAAGTTTATTCCAGAAATAATTAGTTTAAAGATTAATACTGTTTATTAAATATACTTTTTTTACCTCAAAGGTACTCTTTGCCACGAAGGCACTAATACACTAAGTTGCATTAAATTCGATTTTTCCACTATCTTTGTTAGTCACCCTAAGC
>CAIUKU010000452.1 GCA_903899825.1 uncultured Bacteroidales bacterium
TAACTTTTACCCTTTACCCTTTACCCTTTATCCTTTAACCTTTAACCTTTAACCTTTAACCTTTAACCTTTAACCTTTAACCTTTAACCTTTACCCTTTACCCTTTAACCTTTAACCTTTACTCTTTAACCTTTAACCTTTAACCTTTATCCTTTTCAAATGATAGACATTCACTCTCACATAAAGCTCCCTATTGATGGGAAAAAGATTTTTAACGTATTAAGCATTCATGATTTTCCTAAAGGGAAAGGTCTGCTCTTTTCTGTAGGTATGCATCCCTGGTACCTGCAGCCGCTATTATGGAACAACGATTTCAATGAATTTGAGGCAATTATTGCTCAGGATGATGTAATTGCCATTGGAGAATGTGGCCTGGATTGGATGACCGTTGCCAAACCTGATATGCAAAAAGTTGTTTTCAGTAAACATTTGCACTGGGCCGAAAAGTATAATAAACCATTGATTATTCATTGTGTGAAGGCTTTTAACGAAATTGTTGCAATGTGCAAAAAAGCCAATATCAAGCAAGCATGTATCATACATGGCTTTAATAATAACCTTAAAATTGCTGAACAACTTATCAAAGCAGGATTCTATCTTTCTTACGGTGCTGCTATTCTTGAACCCAATTCAAATGCTGTTCAGGCTATTAAACAAACTCCTGTTGATAAACTTTTTCTCGAAACAGATGATAGCGATATTTCTATTGATGTAATGTATGAAAAAGCAAGTCAGTTGCTTGCAATGAGTATTGATGAACTGAAACTTCAAATTCAGGCAAATTTCTCAAAAGTTTTTGAGAATGTTTGATAATTTTTATATTTTTGATTTCAATTTAAACCTTAAAAACCAAATTCATGAAAAGAATTTTCTTTGTTTTAATTTTTATTTTTGGAATTATTTATAGTAGTTTTTGTAATGATACACTTACAACTAAAATTATATTTTACCGCGAAAGTAATTTTTATGGTTCCGCATTATCGTATAAAATATTTTCTAATGATTCTATGATTGTTAAGCTTGCAAACAATTCTTATTTCGTTTATGACTGTAAGCCTGGAAAATATAAATTAATGATTGATAGGAATCCGAATACTCAGGTTAACATCAGTGCAGAAGAGGGCAAAACTTATTATGTCCGTCTGGGATTAAATGCTGGATTCTGGTCTGCTAAACCCGAACTTTTGCTGGTTGACAGTGAAATGGCAAGTTATAGGATTAGCAATGGGAAGATGCGAAAAACAGATAAGAATCTAATCCCATTAGACCGTCTTAAACATAGGATTGGAATTAATCTTGCCTTTGGTGGTGGATTTGATAATTTCACCATGTTTACTACTACTGATAATGATAACGCGAATATTAGTTTTGGTGGTGGCTATGGATTGGGTATTAAATACGGATATGAAGTTAAGAAACATTTGGATATTGCATTAGAAGCTAATTACCAATTCAGTTTGCTGAGACCCTATTTAAAAAATGCTACTACAACATTCAGAAGAGGCTATTTATCAATTACACCTTCCTTTATCATCCCAATAAAAGATGGCGATGTGATGCGTATGAAAATCGGGGGCGGTTATGATTTATATATTGATAATGTATTGACTGTTTCTGGTGCTAATGTTAAAAATGGTTTCAATGAAACCTGGAGATACAAGCTTGCATCCGGATTTCATGCAGCTGTTAATTTTGAAGTAAATTTTTCAAGAAAATGGTCGGTAAATTATGGTTTGAAATATTATTATGTAAAATATAGTTATAAATCAGGAGGCGTTTCTCTGGAACCGGATGCTGATGGATTAAAAATACCAAATGGAAGCGGTATTGATTTTATGACAGGGATATATTATCACTTCTAAATATGGCAAATTCAACCTATAAAAATCTATAATTCAAAAGACAGTAAGCAATATTAGCTTAAAATAAAAAGCATCCACTTATTATTAAATGGATGCTTTTTCAATTTATATTTTTTCTTTAGAAACCAGCTTCTTCTGCTTTTAGTTTTAATCTCTCATTCAGCATATTAACAAAATTTTCTAATGGCTTACTTGCCATCATGCTGAGCATAGGGTTTAAATCTGCAAAAAATATCAACTGAGATTCAGTGAGCTTAGCACCCATGTTTTCAAAAGAACATTTCAATTCAAATTCGAAAGGTGTTTTTCCGAAAGATGATATCAATATTGTATGAAAAGGCATTTTTTCTTTGATTTGCATACTCAAATCGGTCATTCCTTTTATAGTAAATGAGCAAGTTGTTTCAGTAGATTGCCAATTGATAATTTGTTCGGGCATCAGTTTGCCGAAATTATTAAAGTTGCTCAGAAAATGATATATTTTCTCTTGTGAATTATTGATAACCAGCTTTTTGCTTTCGATTTTCTTCATTTAATGTGGGGTAAATTAAAAACCTTCTTTGATTTTATTGTCTGACCATAATTCGGGATTCTCTCTCCATTCGTTGAGTGAGATTAAATCATCGTCTTTGATGTAATTTTGCTCAACTGCAACTTTTATCAAAGTGTTATAATCAGTAAGTGTAATCAATGGAAGTTGAGCTGTTTTAAAACTATCTTCAGCAATATTTAGCCCATAGGTAAAGATAGCAACCATACCTTTAATATTGCAACCAGCATCCTGCAATGATCTTACAACATTTAAACTGCTCTTACCTGTAGAAACTAAATCTTCGACAACTACAACTGATTGGCCTGAATGAACAACTCCTTCAATTTGATTGCTCAACCCATGTTTCTTTTCTTCGGATCTTACATAAGCAAATGCCAAACCTAAATCCTGAGCTACCAGTACACCCTGAGCAATTCCACCTGTTGCAACACCAGCTATCAATTCAACTGTACCAAATTCATCATTGATGATGTTCACAAATTGCTGACGGATAAATGTTCTTACAACAGGGTAGGACAATGTAACCCGGTTGTCGCAATAAATTGGAGATTTTCTTCCTGATGTCCATGTAAAAGGATGTGCATTATTCAATTTTATTGCTTTAATTTGCAATAAAAATTCCGCGGTTTTTAACGCTACTTCTTCATTAAATTTCATGCTGCAAATGTATAAAGTTTTTGTAAATAATCAATCAATTCATTTTGTAAAAAATATCAATGTTCAATTATTTGATAACGAAAATGTTGAATTTTATCAATATCATTCTAAACGGGCATTGCTGGCTGTAATAGCTGAATTTATCAGCAAAAAGATAACGCTGCATTTGTTTATCTATTGTCCTGAGAATTTAACTGAAGTATTTTCTTTTTTTAAATCTCAGTATTTGGAAATAAAAGCAGGTGGCGGTTTGGTTACTAATACAAACGATGAGTTTTTATTTATTTATCGCCTTGGTAAATGGGATTTACCCAAGGGAAAATTAGATAAAGGAGAAACTATTAAAGCTTGTGCCAAACGTGAGATAGAAGAAGAAACCGGTGTTGATAATCTGAATATTATCAGGAAATTACCGGATACCTATCATATTTATACCGAAAAGAACAAAAATATTATTAAACACTGTTATTGGTTTTTGATGCAAACAGCCTGCAATCATGAACTTCAACCTCAGACCAAAGAAAATATTACAAAAGCTGTCTGGTTAAAAAAAGAAGCCATTTTAGAAGCAATGAATAATACTTATCCATCGATTAGTGGATTGATTTATAATTATTTTAAGATAAAATTCTAAAGTTATTCTTTAGGAATTTCATCTTCTTTTTTCAATAAAAGATTAAATTCATTTTCAATACCTTCACTGGGTTTTAGTGCAGGATAGTTTACGATATTTCCCTGGGGGTCAAGAAGTAGAAAGACAGGGTAGGTGAGAACTCCATATTTTTCAAGTAATTCATTATCATTACCAGAATGCAGAAATACCCAATTGTATTTATGCTTTTCAAGAAAATAACGAAGGCTTAATTGCTGTTTGTCAGCTGATATGGAAACAAAATTAATAGTATTGCCGTGTTTTTTGTACAGGTCTGTGATTGCTTCATTTTCTATCATACAACCGGCACACCAAGTGGTAAAAAAACCAATATATGTGTACTTTCCTTCGAAAGATTTCAATGAGAAAGTTTCATCTTTAACCGATTTTAGATTAAAATCAGGTGGTTTAGTGCCTATTCTCAGTATATTAAATGAAGTGATCAGATTTTGAGCGATGAGTTTATGCGTTTTGAATTTTGTTTTCAATGAAAATTTCTTCAGCATATCAATAATGTTGTCATTGTTAAATGCATTTGAATAAAATAATTCTTTCATTCCTTTTAAAAAAACCAATTCTCTTATTACTTCGTTTTTTACCAGACTATCTTTACCTATTGAGTCAAGTAAACTTATATAGTTTTTTTCACTATTTATTAAACGGCTAAAATCATCTTTTTTTAAATTATGTTTGCCGTTAAAAATAAATTTTTCGTAAAATTGATTAAAAAAGAACATGTATTCCACATGATTGTATAAAACCGTTTGATTTCTTATATAAGATGTGAATAGCTTTGACGTATTTTTTACCCGCCCCGATTGTTCTAATCCGGCAATTCTGTATTTAATATAATTATTTAAATAAGCATTTTTTGAAGCTGAAAACAAGGCATTTGATTTGAGTTGAAAACTGTCAATTTTTGCTTTGGTCGTTTTGTTTCTGAGAAAGCTCCCGGCATTGTCTATTAGGAAATCATCATATAAACCATTAAATCTACTGATTTGTTGATTCAATTCATTGGTATCCTGATTTTTGAATACGATTTCAAGTTTTTTTCTGTTTAAAAAAGGGCTTTCTTTAATTTCTTCTTTATAATTCAATGGGTTTAGTGTGATATTATACGTTTTTCCTGGTTCAAGAAAAATATCGCCTTTGTAAATATCAATCTGTAATTGTGCAAGTATAGTTTCGTTTATTGCAATTTTAAGTTTGAAATTCCCGATTGAATCGATCATGCTTTCATCTAATTTTGCCGGAAGTTCAGAAATATAATCCGACAATGTATTCAGTCTGATTCTTAAGCCTTCTGCTCCGGAAGCATTGCCAATAATGATTGTATTTTGCGAATGCAAACCTATCGATAAAAAGAGTAAGACCAGAAATGGTATGAATGATTTTTGCATACTTTAAAACGCCTGAATTTGCTTAAAATTGTGTCAAAGATAATCAAAAATTGATTATGTTATGAAACGAGTCATGTGAAAATATTCACACACACGAGGATGATAATATTGGCGAGTTCCCCCGATAAATCGGGGCAGGCTATCTGTACAAATAAATAATTTTAAAAAATTAAATATATGAAACATTTATGACAAAACAATTTTGACACACAAAAGAATGATTATAGAGAAAACATAAACCATTGAAAAAATTAAAATTAAAAAAATAGAACGCTGATGACGCGGATTCCTAAAGGAAAACACAGATAAAACGGATTTAAAATCAGCGTTAATCAGCGTTTCCCGAAACTTCGGGATCCGCATTATCCGCTTTCCAAATTTGAGCATGAAAATTATATTTTAACTTTTTTAGTGTTTTGTAACATCTTTTAAGTAACTAAAGATCAAGAAA
>CAIUKU010000453.1 GCA_903899825.1 uncultured Bacteroidales bacterium
AACATACTTTATTTGCTTATAGGAGTCAGCCTTTTTGCTGCCATCATTTTTTTGTGGCTATTTATCTGGAGTGTAAAATCAGGTCAATATGAGGATAACTACACACCATCAGTCAGAATATTGTTTGAGGACGATGAAGTAAAGGAAGAAGAAATCACCAAAGAAGAACTTTAATTTAATGCTTAAATTATGGAGATACAAAAATTCAACTACGACAATGCCATTGTTAGAAATTTCATCTGGGCCACGCTTATCTGGGGAGCTGTAGCTATTATTGTTGGCTTACTGGCAGCTTTACAACTGGCATTTCCCGCATTTAACCTTGGACTGGAATTTACTTCATTCGGACGGGTAAGGCCGGTACATACCAATGCTGTTATTTTCGCCTTTATCGGAAATGCAATGTTTGCAGGTGTCTATTATTCCCTGCAAAGGGTATTGAAAGCCCGTATGTTCAATGACATTCTAAGTAAAATAAATTTCTGGGGGTGGCAATTGATCATTGTTTTTGCTGCTGTTACCTTACTTGCAGGTATTACAACCGGTAAAGAATATGCCGAACTGGAATGGCCGATAGACATTCTGATTGCAGTTATATGGGTAACATTTGGCTGGAATATGATAGGTACTATCATCAAACGCAGGGTTAAACATATTTATGTTGCTGTATGGTGGTATCTGGCTACATTTATTGGTGTAGCTGTGCTGCACATTGTAAATTCAATTGAATTACCTGTTTCTTTGTTGAAAAGTTATCCTGTTTATGCAGGAGCACAGGATGCTGTGGTTCAATGGTGGTATGGGCATAATGCTGTTGCCTTTTTCCTTACTACTCCATGGCTAGGTATTATGTACTATTTTCTCCCAAAAGCATCGGACAGACCAATATATTCTTATCAACTTTCAATCATCCATTTCTGGGCTTTGATCTTCATTTATATGTGGTCAGGACCTCATCATTTATTATATCAGGCACTACCGGATTGGGTACAAGCCCTCGGCGTTACATTTTCAATCATGCTCATTGCACCTTCCTGGGGCGGTATGATCAATGGTTTTCTGACCTTAAGAGGTGCCTGGGATAAAGTCCGTGACAGTGCTGCGCTTAAATTTATCGTTGTGGCTATTACTGCTTATGGTATGGCAACTTTCGAAGGACCGATGATGTCACTTAAAAGCGTTAATGCCATCAGTCATTTTACCGACTGGACCATAGCACATACTCATATTGCAGGTATGGGCTGGAACGGCGGCTTGATATTTGGTATGCTTTACTGGCTGGTTCCTAAATTGTTCAGAACAAAGCTTTATTCTGAAAAGCTTGCCAATTCACATTTCTGGATTGCTACACTGGGAATTTTAATGTTTGCAATCCCTCTGTATTGGGCAGGAATTACACAATGGCTTATGCTGAGAGAATACACTGCTGACGGATTATTGGCATATCCTAATTTTATTGAAACCTCCTCCCGCTTACATCCTATGTATATGTTACGCATAGTTGGAGGCGTTCTTTTCTTAGTGGGCATACTCATGTTCTTTTTTAACATGGTAAAAACCATAAAAATGGGATCGTTGATCAATAATGAAGCAGCTGAAGCACCTTCCCTTGTTAATACTGAAAAAAGAAATACTGTAACAGAAACCCTCCATCGATGGATGGAACGCAAAGCTGTACGCTTTGCTGTTTTTGTTTTTATCGCACTTGTAATCGGAGGAATCGTAGAGATTATACCAATGATGATGGTAGAATCGAATGTTCCAAAAATATCGACCGTAAAACCTTATACTCCTCTTGAACTTACTGGCCGTGATATCTATATCAGCAATGGCTGTTACAATTGCCATTCGCAACAGGTACGACCTTTAAGATATGAAACAGACCGGTATGGTGAATATTCAAAAATCGGTGAATTTGTATACGATCATCCCTTCCAGTGGGGTTCCCGAAGGACTGGACCTGATTTAGCACGTGCCGGCTATATCGGAAGTTCAACCTATAAAACTGCAATATGGCATTACAATCATTTTATGAATCCCCTGGAAATGAACCCTCAAACAATCATGCCTTCTTATAGATGGCTGGCTGATAACAATGTAGACATGTCAGTAATAGCAGCTAAGATAAGAGCCATGCAAACCCTGGGTGTTCCTTATGCTAAAGATTATGATCAAAAAGCGAAAGAAGATTACATCAAACAGGCCGAACAAATCGTTACTGATTTAAAAGCTTCAGGTGTCAACATTCAGGCAACATCGGAAATGGTAGCTATGATCGCATTTTTACATAAAATGGGTCGGGATATTTCTCCTATTGCAAATAAAACTTCAAAATAAATATGATGAATTTTGTAAGTGAAGTTTTAAACAATGAGAATGGAATTCAATGGTATTATATTATTGGACTGCTTATTTTTCTTACTTTATTTATCATAATGATTTATAGAGTTATAAAAATCCCAAAATCGGAATTAGTCCATTACAAAGAATCGATTTTAAAAAACGACAATACTGCTGAGAGCAAATAAACATTTAATACTGAATATTATGGATGAAAATATTACAGATAAAAATAACGAAAACAACGAAAAAGAAGATAACCATGAACACGAATATGATGGGATCAAAGAACTGAACAACCCGTCACCCATGTGGGTAATTTTACTTTTTCTTGTCACTATTGGATTTTCAGGTATTTATGCAGTCAAATACTTTGGATATCCAAATAATAGAATGGATCAGGTAAGTGAATACAAATCTTCCGTTGAAGCTCAAAAATTAAAGATGAGCATGGCTGCTGACAGCAAGGCCGGTTCCTTGCCAGAACCGGCAATGATAGCTGCAGGCGAAAAAATATTTAAAGAGAAAGGTTGTATAGCCTGCCATGGTGCAAAAGGAGAAGGCAATGCCATTGGTCCAAATTTATGCGATAATTACTGGATAAATGGCTGTAAACAAGAAGAAATAATCCAAACTATAGCGGAAGGAAGACCAGAAAAAGGGATGACTCCTTATAAAGCTACTTTATCCGGATCACAAATTAAGCAACTGGCAGTATTTATAAAAAAATCACTGGTTGTTTCCAAACCTGTAAACGGAAAAGCGCCACAGGGTGTAGAATGTAAATAATATAATTCTAAAATAAGAAAAATAACACGCCCGGACAGGCTTAAAAAGCTAATGGATAATAATCAGGCATTTCGCGACAGACCAATAAATTTAGATGAAGCGGGCAATAGTAAAAGAATTCTTGCTAAACAGCCAGAAGGTAAATGGTACACCAGACGTACTGTTTTTGCATGGATTTGTATTTTATTCCTGATATTTGCGCCCATCATTAAAATCAATGGCAACCCGCTGATGTTGCTGGATATTGCCAACCGTAAATTCTCGCTGTTTGGCAACCTCTTTTTTGCACAGGATACATTTATCATGGCATTGATAATGCTGGTAACCGTTGTATGTATTGTTTTGTTTACAGTTATTTATGGAAGGTTATGGTGTGGATGGGCCTGTCCGCAAACCATTTTTCTGGAAATGATTTATCGCCGCATAGAGTATCTTTTCGAAGGAAATCCCCGTAATAATTTAAAAAATAAAGAAGAAGATCCTTTCTTTATTTTCAGGAGAATTGGAAAACATCTTAGTTTTATCATCATATCATTTCTTATTACCAATGTATTTCTCATGTGGTTTACGGGTCCTGAAAAATTACTTGAAATAATTTCTTCTCCTGTCAGCGAAAATCAGCTTGGCTTTATATTTATGGCTGGAATTTCAATATTCTATTATGTAGTGTATGCATTTTTACGTGAGCAGATTTGTACAGTCTTTTGTCCTTATGGACGGCTTCAGGGTGTATTGCTGGATTCAAGATCTATTTCTGTAATTTATGATTTTAAACGTGGTGAGCCCAGAGGGATAAAAAACGGAGGTGACTGTATAGATTGCGGCCAGTGTATTGCTGTTTGTCCTACCGGTATTGATATTAAAAACGGTTCTCAATACGAGTGTATCAATTGTACAGCCTGTATTGATGAATGCAACAGCGTAATGAAAAAAATAAAAAAACCGGGTAATCTGATTCGTTTTGATTCATACAATGGTATAGAAACAGGGAAAAGATCAGTATTCAATGCAAGAACTTACGCCTATTCAGCTGTATTGCTTATTCTTATTTTCATATTGGGTTTTACTGTATCTAACCGAAGTACAATAGATGTTTCTATACTGAGAATGCCTGGAACCATGTGCCAGATCATTGATTCAACAATCGTTTCTAACATTTACAATGTAAAAATAATAAACAAAACAAATAAAGCGAAGCATATAACTTTCAAGTTGACTGACATACAGCAGGCTAATCTTGAATTCACAAATGATATTTCATTACTAAAGGAAGGAAAAACCTTTGAAACTGTGTTGATGATTAAACTTCCTAAACAAAAATTAAAGGGGCGAACAACCGACTTGAAAATTGGTATTTTTGACAACAATATCCTGATTTCAACAATCGCTATTAATTTTATCGGACCACAAAATTAAAAAACATGAAATGTCCATGTTCTAATGTAAGCCAACCGAAATGAATATATCATGGACATTCCATTGTCGATAATTGAGTAAAAATAATAATTTTGAATACTCTAAATTAACTTTTTTAGTAATTTAATAAAATATAAATAAATGAAATTTAACTGGGGACATGGGATTTTCGTATTTATGATACTATTTTTACTTTTATCATTTGCATTTATAATTTTCTCACTCTATCAGTCAGAGGATCTTGTATCGGATGATTATTATGAACAGGGAGCCGGCTATTCAAAACAAATTGAAATTAATAAAAGGTCTTCAGTTTATAGCGACAGTATTACGGTAAATCCAGTTAATTCAAGCATAAATATCAATCTTTGCAATAGTCTTATATATTCTGGAGATACTCTTTATTTACATTTCTACAGACCATCTGACAAAAAAGCAGATCTTAAAATTAAATGTCCTATGTCAGAAGAAATAAATATTCCTTCCGCTGAATTAAAAAACGGACGATACCTCGTAAAAATGTCATGGAATCACCTTGGTGATTTATACAATGTTGAGAAAGAAATAATTATAAAATAATGGAAGTTGTATTCGCGGGTTTTTTATTTGGATTAATCGGAAGTCTCCACTGTGCAGGTATGTGTGGACCAATTGCGCTCAATCTTCCATTACGCGGCAATACTTTTGCAGAGAGATTTTTAAGTGGCGTATTGTACAACCTTGGGCGTACTTTCATGTATGGAATAATGGGAGCAATATTTGGTTATATTGGTCAGGGATTCCAGATGTTGGGCATTCAACAATGGGTTTCGATAATAATGGGATGTTTGTTAATTATTTCAGTTTTGATGCCTTTTGTTTTCAAAAAAATACAATTTAAAAAATTTGATTTTTTTACAGGATTTGTACGCAAAAATATTCAAAAACTTTTCAGTATACGTTCCTATAAAGGTCTTTTTCTGATTGGTATGTTAAATAGTCTTTTACCTTGTGGGCTTGTATACATGGCAATCATAGGTGCAATTGCCACCGGTAATATTTTATACGGCAGTCTATACCTCATTTTATTTGGACTGGGTACATTACCAATGATGCTTACAATATCTTTAATTGGCAATGCTTTAACTTTAAATGTAAGAAATATTTTAATTAAATTTATTCCTTATGTAGTTGTACTTATTGGTGTTTTGTTTATTCTCAGGGGTTTATGCCTTGGCATCCCTTATATTAGTCCTTCTAAGGAAAAACTCGAAACTACATTACAAATGAGACCAAGCGATGCTCACCAAGCAGAAATTGAAAAGAATGGTGATTGCTGTCATTCTAAATAATAAATAAATGCATTCCGAAAACGCTTGTATCCATTGTGGTGCTGATTGTGGGAAAACCCCGACTGTTTGGAAAGAACATATTTTTTGTTGCAATGGTTGTCAACAGGTCTATCAATTATTAAATGAATACAAACTCCATCAATACTATGATCTGGCAAAACTGCCCGGTATAAAAGCAGAAGATAACAGTTATTCAGGAAAGTATGCCTATCTTGATAAAGATGAAATCAAGCATAAGTTATTTGAATTTTACGAAAACAATATTGCAAAAGTCAACTTCTATATACCAGCAATACACTGTATTTCATGCATCTGGTTGCTTGAACATTTAAATAAACTTAACCCTGGAATTAAGCAATCATCTGTTAATTTTGTAAGTAAAAGCTGTACAGTTACTTTTAACACAGAAGAACTATCATTGAGGCAAGTTGTTGAATTGCTTCATTCTATACATTATATTCCTGAAATTTCCCTTCAATTATTTGAAGGGAAAACAAAAAAAAAGAACAGTAAAGCATTAACATACAAAATTGGTGTAGCCGGATTTATAGCCGGCAATGTGATGCTCTTCAGCCTTCCTTTGTATTTTAATGGAAAACCATTGGATGGTTCCTTAGGTATATTTTTTAGTTATATATCATTTATATTCACAGTTCCCCTTGTTTTTTACTGTGGCAGTGACTATCTGATATCAGCATGGAAAGCTATTCTCAAAAAAAGAATCAATATCGATCTGCCGATTGCATTGGGAATTTTATGTCTTTTTGCTGTAACCACTTACGAAGTAGTAAGTCTTACCGGTCAGGGATATTCAGATAGTCTTTCCGGTTTGTTGTTTTTTCTGCTGTTGGGAAAATGGTATCAGAGTAAAACCTACGAAGCACTTACGTTTGACA
Source organism: uncultured Bacteroidales bacterium (assembly GCA_903899825.1). GTDB lineage: Bacteria > Bacteroidota > Bacteroidia > Bacteroidales > JACABE01 > JACABE01. Next base: position 6,773 of record CAIUKU010000453.1, read on the forward strand.
GAGACTACAAATCTTATTTTCCGGTAGCAGTCACAAAAATTACAGACAAGGCAGAAGTAAACATATTACTTAAGGAAATTCAAGTTGGTGACTTGCTGTTAATCAGAAATAAAGAACTGATACCTGCCGATGCTATACTTGTTGAAGGAGTAGCATTTATTGACTACAGTTTTGTTTCGGGAGAATCTACCCCTATCCGTAAGGAAAAAGGAGAGCCAATTTATGCAGGAGGAATTCAGCTACAGGGAGCTATTACTATCAAAATTGTAAAAGATGTGAGTCAGAGCCATCTAACACAATTATGGAATCAGAGCGAAACTAAGCGAAATTCTTCTAAGAATTTGGTTTCAATTATTGACCGTATAAGTGTTTATTTCACTTTAGTCATTATCAGCGTGGCCATTGCAGGATTTTTTTACTGGTGGATGCTTGGACAGTTTCATGTGGCTGTGATGGTCTTTACATCTGTGCTTATTGTAACCTGTCCCTGTGCACTGGCATTATCGCTTCCATTTACCCTTGGCAATTCAATGCGATTACTTGGATTGCAGGGTATTTATCTCAAAAATACAGCAGTTATAGAGAGCCTTTGCAAAATTGACACTATTGTTTTTGATAAAACCGGCACTATTACCATCCCTGATCAGAACAAAATATCATTTACAGGCAATGTGCTTAGCAATGATGAAATTATAGCGCTAGCATCCCTGGCACGACAATCCACCCATCCTTTAAGTCAGGCACTTTCGAAATACTTTAAAGAAACCGTAAACATAGTAGTTCAGGGATTTGTCGAAATATCGGGTAAAGGAAGTTTTGCTACAATAAATGGGAATAGCGTTCGAATAGGTTCAGCAAATTATATTGGCATTGAAAACATAAATCAAAATGATATCTCAGCAAAAGTATATGTTGAAATAAACAAAAAATATCAGGGCTATTTTACCATAGGAAATAGTTATAGGGAAGGATTTCTGGAAGTTGCTAAAAAACTGAGAAAAAACTTCAGGCTTTATTTATTATCAGGAGACAACGCTTCAGAAAAAGAATATTTAAAAGCTTATTTTGATGAAAGCGATTTGAAATTTGAGCAAACCCCACAGGAAAAAAAGAATTTTATACAGGAATTACAGGAAAATGGACATAATGTTTTAATGGCAGGGGATGGTTTGAACGATGCAGGTGCTTTTATGCAAAGCAATGTAGCAATGTCTGTTGCTGATGACATTTACCATTTTTCTCCGGCAGCTGATATTATTATTGAAGCAGGGAAAATCCAGACCCTTTTAAAAATGATACGATTCTCTAAACAATCGTTGAATATTGTAAAAATCAGCATTGCTATTTCCTTTCTTTACAATTTATTAGGTCTTTTATATGCATTATCTGGCAATATGTCGCCAGTAGTAGCCGCCATATTGATGCCGGTGAGCTCTGTTTCTGTTGTAGCTTTTGCTATTTTCGGGACTAAATTACTTTCAAAATGGACAATTAATAAAAGAAATGATCATTAATAAATTATTATCATCAGCGTTTAAAGAAACCTAAAAACACATAACTGCTTGTCTATTTAAATGATTTCTGAAATGACTATT